>JBIOYE010000142.1:0-2253 GCA_044870015.1 Candidatus Zixiibacteriota bacterium | reverse complement strand
AAAGGGCGTTGACTACCGAAACTCCTACTCCGTGCAGACCCCCGGAAACTTTATAGGTCTGGTGGTCGAATTTCCCCCCGGCGTGCAGCATGGTCATGACCACTTCTAAAGCGGACTTTTTCTGGGTGGGGTGCATATCCACCGGGATTCCCCGACCGTTATCTTCCACGGTGACCGAATTATCCGGGTGGATGGTGACTGAAATTTTGCTGCAATATCCGGCTAAGGCCTCATCTACCGAGTTATCCACCACTTCATATACCAAATGGTGCAACCCTCGGGTGGAAGTATCCCCGATATACATCGAGGGACGTCTTCTGACCGCTTCCAGCCCTTTTAAGACCTGGATGGTGGCGGCATCATAATGATGCCCTTTTAAGGTTGCCGGACCGGCTAATAAACTTTCTTTTTTCTCTTTGGCCATTTCTAAATCCATCTATCCCTCCTTATATTTTCGGCATTTAATTTAAACCGCCTGAATCTACTACCGCTGGTAGGACGAGGTTTCCAGACCTCGACCTTCTCTAAAATTAGGAGGGGGTAATTTTAGATAACTTTACTATTTTTTATTCTACTCCATCACTTCAACTACCAATCTCTAATCTCGTACTCTCAAATCTTAAATTTCGTGCATTTCGAGTTTTCGTGATTCGGATTACTGTAACGCCCTATTTATGGTGTAACCATTTTACATAGAGCGTGCGTCCCGTGTAAAACGGGACGCTACATTTTACTTCAATTCACAAATATAATATCTTTTATAACCTCTGCCTCTACGGATTGGTTTAATTTCTCCTTAATTTCCTTCTGCATAAAGACCAGCTCATTTTTCCAGACCGAATTTTCCACCCTGACGAACAGCTTCTTTCCCTCGATTCTGACCGGCTTGGAGTTCTCCGCCACTTTGGGGCCCACTATTTTAGGCCAGTTGGCCAGGGCTTGAAACTCCTTTACTTTACGCTCCCAGCCCCTCTTTTTCAAGAGGTTTCCCAGGACCGAACTTAAGCTTTCCGGAGCTTTGGTGTATCCCATAATTTACCAGATATTATAATAGTATTACGTCAAATTAGCAAGCTTTTTTTAATCTTTTTGTAATATTTAACCGATTGCAGGGCAATGGATTAAAAAATATATTATCTTTCCAAAACCTGGTTCTCCCTGATATGAAATTTCTTTCCCTGGAGCACCCTCTCCTCCAGCTCCTTCTCTTTGGAAGTTGCGATAAAAACCTGCCCTTTTTTCTCTAAAAGATTCGCCAAAAATTCAGTCCTTTTCTCATCCAAATCAGCAAAAACCTCATCCAAAAGTAAAATTGGTGCTTGTTCACGTAAGGTAGCCAGATAATCCATAGCCGCCAGCTTCAAGGCCAGCATGGCAGTCCGGGCTTGCCCCTGGGAACCGAATTCTCTTAAGTCAAAATTGTCGATTTTCAACTCTATGTCGTCCCGATGCGGACCGATTAAGGTAACTCCCCAGTTTTTTTCCCGGTTTTCCGCCTCCTCAAATGCCAGAAGATAATTTTGCTCTATTTCTTCTGCTCTTCTTATAAAAAAAGTGGGCTTGTATTCTAGCTTTAATTTTTCTTTAGTCAATCCGCCTCTGGCGGAGTCAATAATAGATATATGTTGACTATTGTTGACCATCCCGGCCGAAATTTCCTGATAATATTTTTGGGCTAAAGGGAAAATCTGCTCCAGGAAATTTTTCCTTCTTTTGATTATTTCTGTGCCTAACTGGACCAGCTGTACTTTAAACCCGGACTGCCCCTCCCAGTTTGTTTCTTTCCTTTCACGGTAATCTTTCAAAAACTTATTTCTCTGCTCCAGAACTTTCTGATAATCTAAAAGCGTGTCCAAATAAACCGGGTGGGCAAAGGATAAATTCAGATCTAAAAATCTTCTTCTGCGGGCTGGCGCTCCTAAGATTAAACCGATGTCATCCCAGGAAATGGAAACGACCTGAAAATAGCTGTATAAATCGGTCAGTTTTTTATGCGGGGAGTCGTTGATTTTTAGCTTCTTTTCTCCATCCAAAGCCAAGGCAATTTCAACGGTGGTCTTATTGGGACAAAAACCTTCCCCAATGACTCTTAAATAATTCTCTTCGGTTTTGATTAGAGTGGCTTCTTGGGAAGCTCTTAGGGGACGGGCGGTGCTTAAAAAAAAATAGCTTCCAAAAGATTGGTCTTTCCCGAGCCGTTCTCCCCTAAAATCAAACTTATTTTAGGATCAAATTTTACTTCGAGGTGGGAAT
>JBIOYE010000141.1:0-10349 GCA_044870015.1 Candidatus Zixiibacteriota bacterium | reverse complement strand
GCTTTGTTGTTGGAAAAACCGGTGGCAATTACGGTCACTTTTATCTCATTTTTCAAATTTTTATCCAGGACCGCCCCGAAAATAATATTGGCCTCATCTCCGGCCGCTTCATAAATCACGCTGGCCGCTTCGTTGACATCATATAAGGTCAAATCATCCCCGCCGGTGATGTTGACCAAAACCCCTTTGGCTCCGGCAATGGAGATATCCTCCAGAAGGGGTGAGGCGATCGCTTTCTGGGCTGCATCTATGGCTTTTTTATCACCCGAGCCGTAACCGGTTCCCATAAGAGCATCCCCCATTTCCGACATCACGGTTTTGACATCCGCAAAATCCAAGTTGACCAGACCCGGCACGGAGATTAAATCCGATATTCCTTTGGTGGCCTGGAGCAAGATTTCGTCAGCCAATTTGAAGGCATCGGTGAAAAGAGTCTGCTTGTTGGCGATGGTGAGTAACCTCTGATTGGGGATGACAATTAAAGTATCCACTCTTTCTTTGAGCTCTTTTATTCCCTGAAGGGCGTTGGCCATCCTTTTTCTGCCTTCGAATTCAAAGGGCTTGGTGACTACCCCGACCGTCAAGGCACCCGACTCTTTGGCAATTTCCGCTACGATAGGGGCGCCTCCGGTCCCGGTCCCTCCACCCATACCGGCCGTGACAAAGACCATGTTGGCTCCTTTGATAGCGTCAGCTACCTGTTCCCGGCTTTCTTCAATAGCTCTTCTTCCTATATCCGGTATGGAACCAGCTCCTAAGCCTTTGGTCAGCTCTTTTCCGATTTGGATTTTTAAGGTGGCTTTGGAAGCGTCTAAGGCCTGGGCGTCGGTATTCATGGAGATAAAATCTACACCGGCCAGACCGGCTTCAATCATGCGGTTGATGCCGTTTCCTCCGGCACCTCCCACACCTACAACTTTCATATTGGCGTAATTTAGACTGTCCAGATCCAGTTCAAACATGATAATCCCTCCTCTGTTTTAAAAGTATTCGTTAAACCAATCTTTCATGGTTTCTTTGAATCTGTGAAAAATTTTTTTGTTATTTTTATGATTATATCCAAAATTATTTTTCTGGTCTAAGCCGTAGAGAACCAGCCCTAAGCTGGTGGCAAAGATGGGGCTCTGGGCTAAATCGTGTAAATCTGTGAACCTCTGAGGCCGGCCTAATTTGACCGGCAGGTCTAAAACCTGCTCCGCCATTTGAACAACTCCCTCTAACAGTGAGGCGCCGCCGCTTAAAACCACACCGGCTGCCATAAAAGGAGCTAAACCGGTTTTTTTGACTTCCCGGTTGACTAAGCTGAATAATTCCTCCATACGCGGCTCAATGATATTGGCCAAAACCTGGCGGGAAATCTCTCTATTTTCCGCTCCACCCACATTTTGGACTGTCACCAGCTCATCTGCATCCACTAAAGAAGCCAGAGCACAGCCGTAACCCTTTTTGAGCATTTCGGCCTGCTCCACCGGTGTCCGCAGACCGATGGCAATATCATTGGTAACATTCTGGCCTCCGATTCCTAAGACTGAAGTGTATCTCAGACCCCCTTCGTAAAATATAGCTAAATCGGTAGTTCCTCCGCCTAAGTCGATTAGAATGACACCTAAGTTTTGCTCTTCCGGAGACAAAACTGCATAACTGGAAGCCAAAGGCTCTAAGACGATTTCATCAACCCTTAAGCCCACTTTCTGGATACATTTATAAATATTCTGGGCCGGAGTAGAGGCGCCGGTGACGATGTGAACCGAGGCCTCCAGTCTCATTCCGCTCATCCCCAAAGGATTCTGGATTCCGTCCTGTTCGTCCACCGTAAAATCCAAGGGTAAAATATGAATTATTTCTCTTTCTTGAGGGATGGCTACATTTTTGGCGGCTTCAATGACCCGGTTGATGTCCTTGACTTTGATTTCATTGTGGGAGCTTGCTACCGCCACCACTCCCCGGCTGTTGATGCTTTTGATATGGTCTCCGGCAATTCCTGCCAGAACGGAATCAATTTTTATTCCGGCCATCATCTCCGCATCTTCAATGGCTTGGGAGATGGCTGAAACAGTTTTTTCTAAATCCACTACTACTCCTCTTTTCAAACCCAAAGATGGGGCCAGACCGATCCCGATGATTTTGGGTTCTAGATTATCTTGAATTTCAGCTACCACAACGCCGATTTTGGAGCTTCCTATATCTAGGCCGACTAACCAGTCCTGATTTTTCATATCCGGGCTAATTTGCTCTCTTGGTCCTCTTTGAATTTTAAGACCGCCATATTTTTGAATCTTAAATCTACCGAGCCTAAATTTTTTTCTCTTTGCAACACCTCCTGCAGTCTTTTGAGTTTGGTCTCCCAATCCCCCACTCCGAAATTCACTTTCAGGCCGTCCGGCATAAAATAGACCAGCAAAATTTTATCATTCTCAACCGCTATTTCCGAAATCCGGTTGGCCAGATTCAAATCTTTTTTTAAAAAAGTCTGGTATAAATCCCAGGCCAAATTAAGCTCTTTGTGATTGAGTTTTTTGTAATACTTCACCTGTGAAAAGCTGCAGCCCGTAATAACCGGCAGGTCCTCCACTAAGCTGTCCAGAGGGATAGGCTCCAAATCCAAAGATAGACCGAATAATTTTTTGGTATGCACCAGGATTATGGGCCTTTTCTCTTCAATGCTAACCGTCAGCTGATTGGGTAAAACTCTTCTGACCTCTACGCTTCTTACTCTGGGGTCAGTCAGCAATTTATCTTCTATTTGTTCCAATTTGAGCTTGAAGATATTTTTTCCGTACAGAGATTGGAAGTTCTGGTCCAATTGTTCGCTTGAGATTTTTTGGTTTCCTTCCCAGTTTATATAAGAAAGTTTGAAGAAAGAAAACCAGGCCCACAAAGGAGTGGTAGCCAGAATAGAAAAAATGAATAAGGCAAAGATTATCTGTTTTATTTTCTGGGTATGGTTCATCTCAACTGTTATTTAAAAGTTCCTTGCCTACTTTGTAAATATCTCCGGCTCCTAAGGTAATCACTAAATCCTCTTTTTTCAAAAGCTTTTTTAAAAATGTGGCTACATCGGTGGTTTTGGGGACGTAGAACACCTGCTTGTGTCCGGATTTTTTGGCCGCTTCTGCCACCAATTCTCCGCTGACTCCGGGAATCGGCTCTTCCCGGGCCGGGTAAACATCGGTGACAATTAAAATGTCAGAATTGAAAAAGGCTTTTCCGAATTCCGGATAAAAATCTTTGGTACGGGAATACAGATGGGGCTGGAAGACCGCGATGATTCTTTTATCCCAGCCGGATTTGGCGGCCTGCAGGGTGGCTTCAATTTCGGTGGGATGGTGGGCGTAATCATCCACCACCATAATTCCGTCCTTGACCCCTTTGACTTCAAATCTGCGGTTGACCCCTTTGAATTCCTGCAACGCCTTTTTGATTTTTTCCCAGGGAATTTCTAATTCCAGACCCACCGCCAAAGCGGCTAAAGAGTTTTTTACATTGTGAATTCCCGGAACCTGTAAATTGAGAGCTCCTTTTTCTTTTCCTTTGACTCTGACTTTGAATTTGGAGCTATTTTCATGAAATTGGATATCGTAAGCTGCGATATCTGCCTCAGGTACTGTTCCATAGGTAATGATAGGTCTTTGAATCTGCGGCATCAGACTCTGCAAGCTGGCTTCGTTCAGGCATAGAATGACATTGCCGTAAAAAGGGACTTTATTCATAAACTCTAAAAAGGCGGTTTTGATTTCATCTAAATTTTTGTAACAGTCTAAATGCTCGGCTTCTAAATTGGTCACCACCGCGATGGTAGGGGAAAGTTTTAAAAAAGAGCGGTCGAATTCATCTGCCTCTGCTACCAGATACATCCCTTTCCCCAGCTTGGCGTTGGATTCTAAATTCAGCACCCGGCCGCCTACTATAATGGTTGGGTCAACTCCTCCTTCGCTGAGAATCTGTCCAATCATGGAAGTGGTGGTGGTTTTTCCGTGGGTTCCGGCTATGGCAATCCCGAATTTCATCCGCATCAGTTCAGCCAGCATTTCCGCCCGGCGTATGACCGGGATTTTATTTTGCTTAGCGGCTTTGACTTCCGGATTTTCCTCTTTGACTGCCGAGGAGATGACCACCACATCCGCACCTTTGACGTTAGATTCCTGGTGACCGGTAAAAATATGAGCCCCTAATTTGGCTAAATGTTCGGTGGTTTCGGAAGGTTTTAAATCCGAGCCTGAGATTTTGTATCCCAAATTAAGCAGTATTTCGGCTATGCCGCACATTCCCACTCCACCGATTCCTACAAAATGTAAATGCTTGAATCTTTTAAAGTTCATGCCGCTTTGGATTTGAAATAATTTTCAATTTCATTCAAGATATCATCCAGAGCATTCGGCTTACCCAATTTTTTACTATTGTCACTCATCTGTTTTAGCTTTTGCTCATCTTGGAGTAATTCACCGGCTTGGGAGAGCAGTTTCGCTTGTTGTAAATTTTTCTCTTCAATCAGTATGGCTGCCCCGTTTTTTTCCAACACCTGGGCATTGTATTTTTGATGTTCAGCCGTGGCATAAGGGTAAGGAATCAAAATCGCCGGCTTACCGCAACCGGTGATTTCTGAAAGAGAAATCGCTCCGGCTCGGGAGATGACCAAATCGCAAGCCGAATAAGCCGAGCTCATATCTTCGATGAAATTGAAAATCTGAACTGAATTTGTTTTCTTTTTCAAGTTTTCCTTTAGCTTCACATGATCTTTTTCCCCGGTCTGCCACAGAATTTGAAAGTCAAATTCCGTAGAAGAGTTTAATTCATCCAAAATCGCCTTATTGATAGCCGAAGCACCCTGACTCCCACCCAAAATTAAAATCGTTTTTTCATTCGGCTCTAAGTTAAATTTTTTCATAGCTGAAATTTTATCTGCTTTAAAAATCTCCGGTCTGACCGGATTTCCGGTCACTTTCAATTTTTTTTTTACCCAGAAATACTTTTTGGATTCCCCATAGGCAATGAAAACTTTTTTGGCAAAAAGGGACAAAATCCGGGTGCTGATTCCCGGGTAACTATTCTGCTCCTGGATAAAGGCAGGTATCCTCATCAGACTGGCAGCTAAGACAGCCGGAAAAGAGACATAGCCGCCGGTTCCGATTACTATTTCCGGCTTCAGCTGTTTTAATATTTTCATAACTTCAACCAAGCTTTTCATTAAAAAAAAAATCGCTTTGAAGATTGATAAATTCAACCTCCGTTTTAACCCTCTGACAGAAAGGTAGAATAACTTATACCCTCTTTCAGGCAGGATTTTTGCTTCTAACCCTCTTTTGGTTCCCATAAAATAAACTTGCGACTCCGGATAATTTTTTTTAATCCCTTCCGCTATGGCAATGGCTGGAAACAAATGCCCGCCTGTCCCTCCTCCGGCTAAAATTACTTTCATCATTTATGGTGAATTAATTGAAACATCAATTAAAGGTATATCTTTTTAAGTGACTCTTCTTGGAAATATTTAAAAGCACCCCTGTCGCTACAAAGGACATCAAAAGAGAGCTTCCTCCATAGCTTAAGAAAGGCAAAGGAACCCCGGTGGTGGGCAGGACCCCTATCACCACTCCGATATTGATTAAAGCACAGGTAAAAATGGAAAAGGTGATACCCAATGCCAGAAAATATCCCAAGGGGTCAACCGCCTGGGAAGCAATCACAATTCCCCGCCAGGCAATTATCAAAAATAGAAACAAGACTCCTAAAAGACCGACAAAGCCGGTTTCTTCTCCCAGGGTGGCGAAGATAAAATCTGTATGCGGCTCCGGCAAAAAGAAAAATTTCTGTTTCCCTTCCGCCAAACCCACCCCTTTTAGACCGCCGTTACCTAAAGCCAAAATCGATTGTTTGACCTGATAGGAGCCGGCCATAGGGTCTTTCAGAGAATTGACATAATCATGGATTCGGTCTTTTTCATATCCCAAACCGAAAACCATTACCACAAAGCCCACCAGACCCGGCAAGGCCAAAAGCAGAAGATGTTTCAAACGGGCTTTGGCTATGAAAAGAAGTAAGAAAAAGACTAAGGTTATGGTAAAGACCGAGCCCAAGTCCGGCTGTTTCATAATCAGGCCCGCATAAACCACCAAAATGAAAAAGTAAGGGATGAGCAGATGCTTAAATTCCCTTATTTTATCCAACCTCTTGGCCAGAGTGGTGGCCATGAATAAAATTAAAGCATATCGGAAAATCTCGGAGGGTTGAATGCTGACCGGACCCAACCTGATCCAGCGGTGAACTCCTTTGATAGCCGGTAAAAATAAAACCGCTGCCAAAAGAAAAAAGCCCAGTATTAAAAAGAAATTCGACATTTTGCTGTACCAGTGGTAATCGATTCTGAAAGCCAAAATGAAAAAAAACATGGAGAGCAGAACCCACATAATCTGTTTTTTGAAAAAGAAAAACTGGGTTTTGAAGCGGGTTTCAGCCATCACGGCTGAAGAGCTGTAAACCATCACCGTCCCGATGGCGGCTAGAATCAGAAGTGCAATCAAAACCCAGACGTCAAAGTTAGCTTTTCTTCTAAAGGACTGACTAGCTATGGTGGTGCTATCCATCTTTTTTAAGTCTGGCTACCTCTTGTTTGAAAATTTTGCCTCTTTCTTCGAAATTTGAAAACATATCATAACTGGCGCAGGCTGGGGATAGAAGAACCGTATCCCCGGCTTGGGCTTTTTTGTAAGCTGTCTGGACCGCCTCGGCTAAATCTTGGGCTTCAATAGTTTCAGTCAAAGAACCCAGGGCGCTTTTTATTTTCTCCTTGGCTTGTCCGATTAAAATTAAAAGCTTAACTTTTTCTTTGACTAAGCCAGAAAGTTTGGAAAAATCTCCCCCTTTATCTTTACCGCCGGCAATCAGAATTATCGGCTTGGCTACGCTTTGCAGAGCATACCAGACCGAATCCACATTGGTGGCTTTGGAGTCGTTGATGAATTTTATGCCGTTTATTTCAGCCACCGGCTCTAATCTGTGTTCCACCCCTTTGAACTCTTTTAGAACTTCGGCGATGGTTTCCGGTTTGACTCCTAGAATGGTGGCAATCAAGCTGGCGCAAGCAGCGTTGGAAAGATTGTGGGGCCCCTTGACGCCGATCTGGTTTATATCTATGATCCTTTTTTCTTTTCCCCCTAATTTCACCAGCAAGTTTTTATCTTTGATGTAAGCTCCTTCTTCCAAACCGGTGCCGGTGCTGAAAAATAAGACCGGGGCTTTAACCTCGGAAGCCTTTTTTCTTAAGAGCAAATCGTCATAATTCAAAACCGCAAAATCGGACTTATCCTGGTTTTCAAAAATTCTGAATTTGGCCTGGATGTAGGAATCTACATTGGGATAACGGTCCAGATGGTCCGGCGAAAGATTTAGGATGGCCGATACTCTGGGTTTAAATTCCTGGATTTTTTCCAGCTGAAAGCTGGAGACCTCCAAGACTGCGATTCCCTCCGGAGATATTTGACTCAAAACTCCGGAAAACGCCACCCCGATATTTCCGGCTACCCAATTTTTTCTCCCGGCTTTTTTTAAAATTTCTCCCACCAAGGTTGTGGTAGTAGTCTTCCCGTTGGAGCCGGTGATAGCCACGATTTCAGCCGGACAAAGCCAATAAGCCACTTCAATTTCGGAAAAGACCGGCAGGCCTAAAAATTCGGCTTCTTTTACGATGGGAATGTCGCCGGGAACTCCGGGGCTTAAAACCAGGTAATCTTTTTCCTGCAAAAGTTTTTGCGTGTGTCCTCCGGTCTCAAAATCGATTTTCAATCTTTTTAACTCACTGGTCTCCGATTTTAAGTTATTTTCATTTTTTAAATCGCTGACAAAAACTTTGGCACCCAGCTCTTTTAAGGTCTTGGCCAAAGCCAACCCGGAGCGGGCCATACCCAGAATGGAAATTTTTTTCCCTATGATTCGGTCCACTCTTAAAAGCTCCGGCTCGGTGCCGGCTAATTGAGATATGAAAACTATCATCTGATTTTTAAAGTCGATAAGGTTAACAGGGCGAACATGGCTCCTAAAATCCAAAAACGGACCACCACTTTAGATTCCTGCCAGCCCAGCACCTCAAAATGGTGATGCAAAGGCGCCATTTTGAAAATCCTTTTTCTTTTCCATTTGAAAAAACCTACCTGCAGAATGACGGACAGGGCTTCGGCTACAAATACTCCTCCTACTAAAACTAAAAGCAGCTCTTTTTTAATTAGAATGGCCAGAGTTCCTAAGGCCCCTCCCAAAGCCAGAGAGCCGGTATCCCCCATAAAAACTTCGGCCGGATGAGCATTGAACCACAGAAATCCCAAAGCGGCACCCAAAACAGCTCCACAATAAACAGTTAACTCGCCGGAACCTTCCAGATAAACGATATTCAAATAGCGGGAAAAATCGACCCTTCCGGTCACGTAGCATAAAGCCGCAAAAGCCAAAGCGCAGATACCCACCAAGCCGACCGCCAGACCATCCAAGCCATCAGTCAAATTGACCGCGTTGGAGGAGCCGGCGATGACTAAAATCACAAAAGGGATATACAGAATCCCGAATTCCAGATAATAATTTTTCAAAAAAGGGATATTGGTGGAGGTGTCGAAATTTTTAGCCACCGGGTTGGTGTACAAAATAATACCTAAAATTGCCCCCAATAGGACCTGTCCGATTAACTTCTGCTTCCCCACCAGACCTTTGGATTTTTTTTTGACTACTTTTAAATAATCATCCAAAAATCCCAAGATTCCCAGCCAGATGGTGCTCAAAAGAACCAGCTGGATATAGGGATTGGACAAATCCGCCCATAAGACTGTGGGACCCACCACACTGGAAAGAATTATCAATCCTCCCATGGTAGGTGTCCCCTCCTTCACCATGTGTGTGGTAGGCCCATCAGTCCTGATTTTGGCCGCCACTTGATTGGCTCTCAATTTTTTTATGATCCAGGGACCCAAGACAAATGAAACCAGAAGAGCGGTGACCGTGGCGTAGGCGGTTCTGAAAGTGATATATTTAAAAATATTAAAAAACGATACCGTATCACTCCAGGGATAAAATAAGTGATAGAACATGCTAACTTTGACTGGGGTATAAGTTTTGAACTCCTGCGACGATTTCCTCCATTTTCATTTTGCGCGAACCTTTAATCAAGACCCAGTCACCTTCTTTTAGATTTTCCAAGAGAAATTGAAGTGCCAAATTATTGTCTGAAAAATTAAGCACCTTTTCTTTCGGTAAACCAGCTTGGACTGCACCGGAAGCGATACTCTTGGCTAACTCTCCTACTGTTATTAACAGGTTAACTCCTAAGCCAGCCGCTTTCTGACCCACCTGTTGATGAAATTCTTCAGATTGTTCACCCAATTCCAACATATTCCCCAAAACCGCAATTTTCTTTCCTTCAGATTTTATCTGCATCAGAGATTCCAGAGCCGACTGCATGGAGGTGGGATTGGCGTTGTAGCTATCGTTTATAAGATTTACCCCGCCGACTTTTATGGTCTCCATGCGGAATTTGGCCGGCTGATAATCATTTAAAGCTTCAATGGCTTTTCCCGGCTCGATTTTGAAAAGGTTGGCTACCGCAATGGCGGCTAAGGCGTTATAAATATTGTGGTGCCCCAAAAGATTCAATCTGACGGCCAATTTTTTATTGAGCTTGAAGTCGATATGTCCATTGCCGCTGATTAAAACTTCATTGGCTTGAAAATCGGCTTTGTTTTTTATGCCGTAAGAGATCACTTTATGTCTTTCCCGTTTAATTTTTTCCTGGATTAAAGGGTCATCGATGTTTAAGACCACGGTTT
This sequence comes from Candidatus Zixiibacteriota bacterium, assembly GCA_044870015.1. Taxonomy (GTDB): domain Bacteria; phylum Zixibacteria; class MSB-5A5; order DSPP01; family RBG-1; genus RBG-1. Next base: position 549 of record JBIOYE010000141.1, on the reverse strand, counting down.
TGTCCGGAGGGAGATTATCCAGAAGCTCAAATTTAGCCTGGGCGATTTTTTCCAGAGAATGCAAAGTTTCCAAATGAGCCGGACCGATATTGGTGATTACCCCAACGCAGGGCCCGGCAATTTTAGTTAATTGGGCAATTTCTCCTAAATTGCTCATCCCTAACTCCAAGACCGCAATCTGGGTTTCCGGTGTGAACTCAAAGATACTTAAAGGAACTCCAATCTGGTTATTGAAACTCTCCTTAGCTTTCAGGACTTTGTATCTGGAAGAAAGAACCTGGGCAATCATCTCCTTGGTGGTGGTCTTGCCGTTGGTGCCGGTCACCGCCACAACTTTAAGGTCTAATTTCTGCCGGTACCATCTGGCTAACTCTTGTAAGGCCTTTTTGGAGTCCTCTACCAGTCCCACCGGAACCGCTAAATTCCCCGGCAGTTTATTTAATTTACTTTTTTCCACGATGACTGCTTTAGCCCCTTTGTTGACTGCCTCCTGAACAAAATCATGCCCGTCGAATTTTTCCCCCTGTACAGCTACAAAAAGATTTCCTT
>JBIOYE010000140.1:0-4840 GCA_044870015.1 Candidatus Zixiibacteriota bacterium | reverse complement strand
CGGATATAATTTGTGTCACCGGCTCTCATTATACTTTGGGTGAGCTTTTGGCACAAAATAATTAATCTTGACAAAACCCATTAAATTCGGTATCTTAAAACAAAAATTCGAACCAAAAACTTCATCTAAAGGAGTGCGGATGTCCAAATTCAAAGGAGTTGCTACATTTTTCCTTTTTCTAATTTTCGTCTCACCCCTTTGGTCTAAAAATGTTCCACTTCACAAGCCGGAGCAAAATTCTGATTATATTTTTGTATTAACAGCCCCCGGCTCTTCCTTGATGTCGGTCAAAAACTGGGTGCAGGAGCAGGGCTTTCGGGTGACCCTTTTAGCTCCCCCCAACGGTTTAATCGCCAAGTCCAAAGGAATAAGCCCCAAAGTTTTATCCGGCAGTTTCGAAATCCAGAAGATTTATCAGGACCAAATTTCCAAAGCTGAAATGTTTCAGCAATCCTATACTGTGGTCTCTTTAATGAAGTTTTTTAACGAATTAATCAGCGGAGAGGCACAAAAAAGTCTGGAAGCGGCAAGCTCTGAACCCGAAACCCAGAAAGAGATAATGCTCCCGGATGCTTTACCTTCGCCCCAGATAGATTACCAATCCTTCCTTTTGAATTTACAGCAAAAAAATGTCCATAAAGACCGCTTCAAAAAAAGCTGGCAGAATCAGGAACCCATGACCGCCGGTGATTTGGGGAATAGCGAAGTGATGATCGGGACTGTGGCTATAACCATATTTTTTGTGGAATCCAATGGCTCCATTGACCCTAATAACTATACCTGGACTACTACCAACCGCGACACGGTTTTGAGTAAAGTCATGCAGGGAATGAATTGGTGGGTAGCTCAGGCCGATACTCACGATCAGCAGGTTTCTTTTTTGATAAATTATTACGCTCCCACGGATGTCCGCTGTCAGACCGGCTATGAGCCGATTCTGCATGCCTCTTCCGACATTGCTTTATGGATCGACCCGATTATGACCAATTTCGGTTACACCTATGGGGATATTTTTACCAAAGTCACCGCTTTTAATTCCTGGCAGATTGATACCTTTGAGACCGACTGGGCTTATTCGGCTTTTTATGAATATAACCCTCTTCCCCTAGCTCCTGATCACTTTACCGATGGTTACTCAGCTTTTGCTTATTTCGGTGGGCCCTTTACTAATTTACTTTTCCGTTCTTTTAGTTGGGCTGTCAATCAGGTTTTTACTCATGAATCCGGACATATTTTTTATGCTTGCGACGAGTATTACCAGGCCGGTTACGGTGGCTGTACTTCTTGTAATCCCTGCAATAGCCGCAGCCACAATACTCCCAACGGTAATTGTGAACATATAAGTTGCAATCCTGCCTCTGTGAGCTGCATGATGAAAGCTAACTCCTTTACCCTGTGTTCTTACACTCCCGGTCAAATCGGCTGGGAATTATATAATCCATCTGTTCCGGTCTTACTTTTAGCTCCCAGCTGGTCAGATATGGTGGCTGATTCCGGTTCGGTTTTCGACAAAAACCTTAGAGTCAGAAATATTGGGGATGATACTACTACTTTGACCATTTCTGATATCCAATCCGACCAGAGCTGGCTGACTCTTACTCCACCCGGAAGTTTTCCGCATAATATCGCAGGGGGAGATTCTTTGGATTACACTCTGACTTTTGATTTATCCGCTCTATTAGCCGGCGGTTATTACGATGCCAATTTGGTAGTGACCAGTAACGACAGCGGACAGACGGATGTGAAAGACACCATCCCGATTTCCTTGTTTATTAAATGTAATTCAATCGATGAAGGGGGATACCTATTTTCAGATTTACAAGTAGACCCCTGGCTTTCCACTCAATTCAGGGATATCAACACCACCGCTAACAAGATTCCCAATAGTTCATTTTACAATACCTACATACCGGGCGGAAAGCTGGATGACGGGACCGCCGGTCCTATCTCTTTAGGATTTAATTTTAATTATTACGGACAAACCTACAGCAGTATCTTTGTGGGTATCAATGGAGGTGTTTCTTTTACCAAAACTGAACTAAATGCCGAAGGATATTTCACTCCCATTGATATTTTGACACCGGAGCCCCCCTTGCATCCCTATTTTGATGCCCAATTCATCCCGGTTTTCTGGAACGATTTGTGGATAAGAGATTCTGTGGCCATGGTCGGGCGTGGGGCAATTTATACTTTCAATAATACCGTTGGTAATCCGGCCGCGCCCGATACATTTATTGTGGAATGGTATCATATAGCCAACTTCAACGCCGCCAGCGATACCTTCACTACTTTTGAGCTTATTTTCAGCAATGACAAGACCGGTAACGGTAATATTGCATTACTATATAAGCATGTGGGAACCACCGGCTTGGGAACTTCTTCTACCATCGGGACTTTTGATTTGAATTGTGACGGCTATCCGGTTTATGACGGGAACACCCCGGCCACGCGCTACGGCACTGCCCCGGTCAATACTTCCGGGACTGTGACTTACAAACCCGGAGATGCTAGCCGAGACAATAAGGTTGATTTGGCAGATATAATGTACATGGTAAATTACGTTTTCAAGGGTGGCGCGGGACCTAAACCGGGAGATGCCGGCGACTCCAACTGTGATGATAATCTCAACCTGCCGGACATAACTTATTTAGTGAATTACGTATTCAAAGGCGGTCCACCCCCTTGTATTCCCTAAATAACTCGGTTACCGAAGGCGGAGGAATCTCTCCGCCTTTTCCTTCTTGAAACCAAAATTACGATTTATTCCATTTCTAAGCTTGACACCTATATTCTCTCAGCCGTAATATATTTTTAGAACCTATGTCCAAATTTCAGTTAATCTCAGATTACCAGCCTCAGGGTGACCAGCCCCAGGCCATTCAGCAGTTGACAGAAGGTATCTTGCGGAAAGATAAATTCCAGACTTTATTGGGTGTGACCGGCTCCGGAAAAACCTTTAGCGTAGCCAACGTAATTGCCAATGTCGGAAAGCCGACCCTGGTCATATCACATAACAAAACTTTAGCCGCTCAATTATACGGAGAGTTAAAAGGGTTCTTTCCCAATAATGCGGTGGAATTTTTTATCTCTTACTATGATTATTATCTGCCCGAAGCTTACATCCCATCTACAGATACTTACATTGCCAAAGACACATCTATAAATGATGACATTGACCGCCTGCGATTGAGAGCTACCTCTTCCCTGATGGAACGAGAGGATGTGATAATTGTGGCTTCGGTCTCCTGCATTTATGGCATCGGTTCTCCCACGGAGTGGAAAGAGCAGATGCTCTTTTTAGAAGTGGGTCAAAAAACGGACCGGGACCAGCTTTTAAAGGACCTGATTGATATTCATTATTCCCGCAATGATATCGAATTTGCCCGGGGAACTTTTAGGGTTCGGGGAGACGTAATCGAAGTCCATCCGGCTTATGAGGAAACCGCTCTTCGGATTGAAATGTTCGGGGATGAAATTGAGAAAATATCGGTTATCAACACTTTGACCGGAGAAATTTTGCAGGAAAAAACCAAATCCGCCATCTATCCTGCCAAGCATTTCTTGACCACCCCTCCTCAATTGGAACAGGCCCTGAAAAATATTGAAATCGAACTGCAGGAAAGGTTAAATTTCTTCCGCTCTCAAAATAAGCTTCTGGAAGCCCAAAGATTGGAATCACGCACTAAATACGATATGGAAATGATGAAAGAGATCGGCTACTGCTCTGGAATAGAAAATTATTCCCGGCATCTGTCCGGCCGAAAAGCGGGTGAAAGACCTTTCACTTTGATTGATTTCTTCCCCAAAGATTTTCTGTTAATTGTAGATGAATCCCATCAGACCATTCCGCAAATCCGAGGGATGTATGCCGGGGACCGGTCCAGAAAAGAGGTTTTGGTTGAATACGGCTTCCGACTCCCCTCAGCCCTGGATAACAGACCCTTGGTTTTCGACGAATTTGAATCTTTGATAAATCAGACCATCTTCGCTTCTGCCACCCCGGCTGAATTTGAGTTAGAAAAATCCAGAGGTGTAATTATAGAGCAGTTGATTCGTCCCACCGGAGTTTTAGACCCCATGATTATCGTCAAACCGGTGGCTAAACAGGTGGATGATCTGATTGAACAGATTAAAGTCCGGGTGGAAAGAAAAGAAAGAGTTCTGGTCACTACCTTGACCAAACAAATGGCAGAGGATTTAGCGGACTATTTATCCCAACTAAATGTCAGAGTTCGATATCTGCATTCCGAAATCGACGCCATCGAAAGAGTGGATATTTTGAGGGATTTGAGATTGGCTGAATTTGATGTTCTGGTGGGAATAAATTTATTGCGAGAGGGTCTGGATTTACCGGAAGTTTCTTTGGTGGCAATTCTGGATGCCGACAAGGAGGGATTTTTGCGTTCTGAAAGGTCTTTGATTCAGATTGCGGGAAGGGCCGCCCGAAATAACGCCGGAGAAGTGATTATGTACGCGGACCAGCTGACTGATTCGATAAAAAAAGCTGTGGCGGAGACGGAACGTCGCAGAAAAATACAGGAGGAGTTTAACAAAGAGCACGGGATAACACCCAAAACCATTTACAAAACCAAAGAGGAGATTCTGCGAACCACCACCTTTGCAGATTCACGAACTCCGGTAGCCAAAGACGAAAAACTCGATTTCTTTGAGCGATTTGGTATGGAGGATAGATTACATCATCTGCAAAAGGCCATGAAAAAAGCTTCCGCCGATATGGAATATGAGAAAGCCGCCTTATTCCGGGATGAAATTTTGAAACTAAAAAACCAGCTCAAGAAGAAAAAACGCCCCGCCTGAAGAAACCCCGACTTTTCCGCCA
>JBIOYE010000139.1:0-5708 GCA_044870015.1 Candidatus Zixiibacteriota bacterium | reverse complement strand
TTGCTCCAATAACCCTACGGTCTCAAATGTTATCGAAATAAGAATGATTACAGATAACACAACGCCGGGAGATTCTGTGATTGCTATATTATTACCACTAGTTATCAATACCGACAACGCCCAAGTTGTTTTAGACACTCATATAAACAAGGCCTTTGCTGGCACTACCTTGGATGGGTGGAGTTTCTTAACGGTCAATGTTTTTACTCCTGGAAACCATTATCCAGGAGACCCAACTGTATTTCCCATGCGTCTTATAATGGGAGGGGAAGACTTATTTGATGCTGAATATTCTCCCTTTGGTAAAGGGGATCATTTGCTGGCAAAATTAATCCTTGCAGTTTCGGAGTCAACAACGGTTTGCGTGGATACTTCTTCTATGGTTGGTAATGGAATACCCATGCATGTAGCAACTACAAATGCAGGGGGGTACTACCCTAAATGGAAAGGCAACTGTTGCCTTCTGACCCCCTTAAAAGGGGACATAGATAGCGATTCAAAGGTCAGTTTATCAGATGTAATCTATCTTTCAAACTATTTATTCAGTAAGCCCGGTAACTGGACCTTGAAATCAGTTAAAATAGCTGACTTCAATTGTGATGGTCAGATTTTGCTATCGGATGTGGTGATTTTAATCAATTTTATCTTCAAAAGTCAGCCGATTCCCTGCAAATAGTAGCAATTTCCCACTTGACAAAACCCGGTTTTAAGCGTATATTATAGCAGTATTTGGGTAAGGATGTTGAAGATAGTGTTTGCTAAAGAAATTAAGAACGACAATAAAATCCACTTGGCTTAGTGCAAGCCCAAGTGGGCTTTTTATTTAAATCTGACAGAAAGGTGGTGAACAGTTAGTGATAGGTAAAGTTAAATGGTTTAATGAAACTAAGGGTTTTGGTTTTATCGAACCGGAAGGCGGCGGCAAGGATGTTTTTGTCCATTACTCTGCCATTCAGGATCAGGGGTTCAAAACCTTAAGGGAAGGGCAAGAAGTCAGCTTTGAGGTGACCGACGGCCCCAAAGGTCCTCAAGCCGTAAACGTGACCAAAGCTTAAGTGCTTTTTTCAAACCCGTTAAAAACCCCCGGTCTGGGGGTTTTTATTTGCTGCCTTAGTCTATGTAAAATAGTACTGTCTAAAAATTCAACAGAAGAGGCCTGACAAATTTATTTTATTGGGTTCAAATCACTTTAGGCTTGACAGGCATTTGAACCTTATTTATTTTGAAAACAGTTAGTCAAGGGGCTGGTAAATAACGTAAAATATTAGCCATATGCCTTTTGAAAATCTCAGTGCCAGAGAAAAGGGAATCCTAAAAGCCCTTATCAACCACTATATTTCCACGGCTGAGCCGGTCGGCTCTCAGGTAATTTCCGACAGATATATTACCGACTTATCCCCGGCCAGCATCAGAAACGTCCTACAGGGTTTAGAAGAGATAGGTTTGATTGAGCAACCCCATACTTCAGCCGGAAGGGTTCCCACAGACCAGGGCTATCGTCTCTATGTGGATGCACTTTTAAAGCCTGCAAATCTGACTTCGGCGGAAGAAGAAAAAATCAAAAATGAGCTTTTATCCGACCAGCCCACTGCTTTTGAAGAGATACTGGAGCAAACCAGCAAAATTTTGGCCAATGTCTCCCAGCAATTGGGAGTGACCATAGCCCCTAATTTTGAAAAAGGGGTCCTGACCCGGATTCAGCTGATTCCGGTGGCGGAGCGGAAAATACTGGTGATTTTAGCAGTCAAATCCGGTTTGGTCCGAACCATACTCTTAGAAGCGGATTCGGACATTCAGCAAACCCCTCTGGAAGAAACTGAAAGGGTTTTGAATGAACGACTATGCGGTTTAACTTTAGGTGAAATTAAAGAAAGTAAAAAAGAGAGATTGAAGGAGGTGACCTCCGGGGACCCCCAGCTTTTACACTTATTTTTAGATACAACCGACAACATTTTAGCTACTTTGGAAACAGACCAGATTCATCTGGGGGGAACCAGCAATATTTTAAATCAGCCGGAGTTCAAAGACCGAGAGAAACTGGGCAACCTGATTCAAATCTTGGAAGAAAAAAAACTTTTGGTGGAATTAATCTCTGCCAAACGGATTCAGGAAGGAATCACCATCACCATCGGCAAAGAATTACCCCAGGGCGGAATTCAATCCTGCAGCTTATTGACCTCTAGTTATCAGGCCGGTGGTATTAAAGGGACGGTGGGAGTAATCGGTCCCACCCGCATGCCCTACTCCAAGCTGATTGCCATCGTAGATTATACGGCCAAGCTTTTGAGCGAAGTTCTGTCCAAATAAAATTTCTTCAACCTAAGTAATTCAAAATTGAAGGAGGGGAAAATGGGTAAAAAAAGAGAAGAGAAATTACAGGAAAAAAAAGTGGAGGCCAAAGAGCAGTTCGAAAAATCGGAAGTCTCGGAGCCGGCCGGAGAAATCGGGGAAGAAAACGAAAAAGCCGAGGACGAAGAACAGCCAGCCCAGCTTGAAATTCTGAAAGAAAGGTTGTCTCAAACCGAAAAGCAGAATAAAGAATTAGAGGACAGATTGATTCGCTTAGCGGCCGAATTTGACAACTACAAAAAAAGAGTTGCCAAAGAGCAGAATCAATTAATCAAAAACTCCAACCAAGAGCTGATTTCCAAGCTCCTAGAGAGTCTGGATAATTTCGCACGGGCTTTGGATTCTGCCAAAAATTCAGCGGATATTAAAAGCCTACAATCAGGAGTGGAGCTGATATACTCTCAACTGATGGATATTCTAACCAAGGAAGGGTTAGAAGAAATCAGTGCAGTAGGAGAGCGCTTTGACCCTCATTTGCATGAGGCGGTCTTGCAAATAGAGTCCGACCAGCCCGAGGGAATCATTGTGGACGAAATTTCCAAAGGGTACAAACTGAACGGAAAAGTAATCCGGCATTCCAAAGTAGTAGTGTCCAGAGGTAAGAACGGTTCGGCTAAAAGTTCCGGCCAGACCGAAGCTAAAGATGAAGCCGACACCGAATAGCAATTCAAAAGGGTTTTAAAGCCCCTGCTTTTGTTTGACAAACCGGAGAATTTGATTTAGACTGATCATAGAATTAGTTCTAATTTCATAGAGTTTTACAATCACTGAATTTTAACCGATAGAGGAAAGATTTTATGGGTAAAGTAATAGGAATTGACCTGGGAACGACTAACTCCTGTGTGGCTGTTATGGAAGGGGGACAGCCGACCGTCATTCCCAACGCGGAAGGTTCCCGCATCACACCCTCGGTAGTGGCTTTTACCAAGACCGAAGAAAGATTGGTCGGCCAGATAGCTAAAAGACAAGCCATCACCAATCCGGAAAACACCATTTTCTCAATCAAAAGATTTATGGGCCGGAAATACTCCGAAGTCCAGTCGGAATTAAAATTAGTTCCCTATAAAGTCATGGCCGCTTCCAACGGAGATGTGCGGGTAATAGCCGGCGGAAAGGAATATTCACCGCCGGAAATTTCAGCCATGATTCTGCAGTATATGAAAAAAACTGCGGAAGACTATTTGGGTGAAAAAGTCACCCAGGCCGTAATCACAGTCCCGGCTTATTTCAACGATTCCCAGAGACAGGCCACCAAAGACGCCGGCCGAATAGCGGGTTTAGAAGTTTTAAGAATCATCAACGAACCCACGGCCGCGGCCCTAGCTTACGGTTTGGACAAAAAGAAAGATGAACAGATTGCGGTGTATGATTTAGGCGGAGGAACATTTGACATTTCCATCTTAGAAATCGGTGACGGGGTATTTGAAGTCCGGGCTACCAACGGAGATACCCATTTGGGAGGGGATGATTTCGACCAGAAAATTATCGACTGGATGGGGGATGAATTTTTAAAACAAAACGGAATCGACCTGCGCAAAGACCGCATGGCTTTACAGCGCTTAAAAGAAGCGGCTGAAAAAGCCAAGTGCGAGCTTTCCAGCACTCTCCAGACCAATATAAATCTGCCCTTTATCACAGCCGATTCCTCCGGTCCCCGGCATTTGGATTTGACCCTGACCAGGGCCAAATTGGAGCAATTGGTAGAAGATTTAGTACAGAGGACGGTCGGTCCCTGTAAACAGGCCCTGACAGATTCCAAGTTTTCCTCCTCTGATATTGACGAAGTGGTTTTGGTAGGGGGACAGACCAGAATGCCAAAAGTTCAAGATCTGGTAAAAGGTCTATTCGGCAAAGAGCCGCACAAAGGGGTCAATCCGGATGAGGTGGTGGCCATAGGAGCCGCTATTCAAGCGGCGGTTCTAACCGGCGAAGTAAAAGATGTTCTCTTGTTGGACGTAACCCCTCTTTCTTTAGGTATTGAGACTCTGGGAGGAGTATTCACTAAATTAATTGAGAGGAATACAACTATACCTACTAAAAAATCACAAATTTTTTCCACTGCTGCTGATAATCAAACTGCCGTTACGGTCAACGTTCTCCAGGGTGAAAGGGAAATGGCTCTGGATAATCGTTCCCTGGGGAGATTTGATTTGGTGGGGATACCTCCGGCTCCCCGGGGAGTTCCTCAAATCGAAGTCAGCTTTGATATTGATGCCAACGGGATTGTGCATGTCTCTGCCAAAGATTTGGGGACCGGCAAAGAGCAATCTATTAAGGTTCAGTCCTCCTCCGGGCTGTCCGAAGCCGAGATTCAGAAGATGGTCAAGGATGCCCAGAGCCATGCTGACGAAGATAAACAGAAAAAAGCTTTAGTGGAAGCCCGGAATAAAGCGGACAGTATTCTTTATGCTACTGAAAAAACTTTGAAAGATTACGGAGATAAAATTTCAAGCGAAGAGAAAAAGAAAATTGAAGAAGCCCTGGAGAGGGTCCGCTCGGTTATGAAGTCCGAAGATGCCAATGCCATAAATCAAGCCACAGATGAGCTGATGACTGCCTCTCACAAAATTGCAGAAGAGATGTATAGACAGAAATCGGCTGAAACTAGCCCTGCTCCAGAGGATTCCGCCCCTAAATCCGAACCGAAAGGGGAAGAGGTCAAAGCGGAATACGAAGTGATGGATGATAAAAAAGAAGAGAAAAAGTAAGCTCCTAACCACTTGAGAAAAATTAAGCCCTAATCTGAAAAGATTGGGGTTTTTTATTTTATCAGTTCAAAGAGAATTTCGTATATCACAACAGACTGACCACTTTGGTTTGACAGAGGCGAAATTTCTTATATTTTAAATCGTTTGAATTGGCTTATTTAATTCAGCTAAGATGATTCTTCTAACTCACCATTTACATAGAGAGAAAATTGGCTAAGAGAGATTATTACGAAATTTTGGGGGTGGATAAAAACGCCACAGAAGAGGAGATAAAAAAAGCTTACCGCAAGCTGGCGCTGCAATATCATCCGGATAAAAATCCGGGAAATAAGCAAGCCGAAGAGAAATTCAAAGAAACCACCGAAGCTTACGAAGTCCTGCGGGACCCAGAAAAAAGAGGGCGCTATGACCAGTTCGGTCATGTGGGGACTCAAGCCGGAGCAGGACCGGGGGGTTATGGATTTGATTTTTCCAATTTTGACTTATCCGATGCTTTGAGGACTTTCATGCGGGATTTCGGGGGGTTCGGATTCGAGGATATTTTTGAGACTTCCACCCGCAGACAGAGAGGTCGTCAGACGCTGCGGGGTGAAGATTTACAGATCAGGCTGAAACTGACTTTAGAAGAGATTGCCAGCGGGGTGGAAAAGA
>JBIOYE010000138.1:0-4433 GCA_044870015.1 Candidatus Zixiibacteriota bacterium | reverse complement strand
CCGGAAGTCACCAGAAACATTTTCCCGTGATGAGCACGAGCCGACAGGGGTAACAAGGCTGTGATTATAAAAAATAAACTAAGCTTTTTCACCTTTTCCCTCCCTGGCGAAGATTTAGAGATCTTTTTAAAAACCGGTTCATAGACACTATAAATATAAGCTAACTTATAGCTTTTGTAAAGGGAGAATTTTGGGTGAAATGAAGCATAAAAATGCAGAAAAACGTTAATATTTGCTAAATAAACTTGCTTTTTGAAAATTGATTGCATATCTTTTGTGAAGTTATTTCTGAGATTGGTCGATTTCTCAAGCGGAAGATACGTAGAAAATAAAACAAGAGTTTCTATGGTTCGATCCGCCTCTGGCGGACTCACCATAAACTGAACACTTTAGAAGGAGGATGGATGAAAAACTCGGTGAAGTGGCTGACGGTTATTTTGGGGGTCTCGGCTTTTGGTGTAAATAGCTTGGCCGTGGCCAAGGAGATAACCTGGAATAAGATAGACGAAGCCCTGAAGTTAGCCAAAAGCCAGAACAAGCAATTAATTATGGATTTTTACGGCCCTACCTGAGGGGCCTGCATAAAGCTGGACAAAGAAACTTACCCGGATCCCCGGGTGGTGGTTCTGTCCAAAGATTTTATCTTCGTCAAAGTTAACGTTAAAGAAGACACTTTATACAAGAAAAAATACGGTATAATGGCCACGCCCACCATTATTCTGGCCAATGCCGACGGTTCAGAAGTAGACCGCTTTATCGGTTTCCAGCCCCCGGAGCAGTATGTGACTCAGATCAAAGATATCAAAAGAGGAAAAAATACTCTGGCTGAATTGGAGAAAAGAGCCGCCAAAAATCCAGAAGATCCGGTCCTGCTATATGCCATAGGGGATAAATATCAGTGGCGGGGTAATAGTGAAAAAGCGGCCGAATTGTTTGCCAAAGTGGTGGCGTTGGACCCGGAAAACAAAAGCCTGAAAGCCGATTCAGCCGCTTTCAGCTTAGCTTACTTAAAATACCGGGCCAAGGATTATACGGGTGCCATTGCCGATTTTGAGATGTTTAAGACTACTTATACCAACCCCAATCTGGTGGGTGATGCCCAGATTTACATCGGGGTCTGCTATGAAAGGTCGGACAACAAAGCCGAAGCGGTCAAGCAGTACCAGAAATATCTGGAGATATATCCGGCCGGAGAGAATGCCGATTACGCCAAGGAGCAGATTGAAAAACTGACCCAGAAAGCGGAAAAGACAGAATAAATATTGTCGTTAGACAAATTAAATTCCTGCCAGAAAATTACTGGCAGGAATTTTTTTGCTTATAACACCTAAGCTTAAATGCCATTCTTAGCGCCAACCTCTAGGGATGGTGTCCCAGAGGGATGGTCAACGGCTTGACCTATAACCATAAATCGAGCCAAAAATAGAACAGAGCTTAAGGGTTTCTCTTTTCAGGAAAGAAACCAATTCTAATAATATATGAATAGATGGTCAAATATTCAAAAAAGGACTTGACAAGCCGTGCAGGTGTCTTATATTACTTGTGAAAACTGTCACAAACTCCCATTTTAGTGGGGAAGCTGGCAGAATGGTTGGTATAAAAGAAAATTAAATTTTTTAGTAGGAGGTAATATGAAAACAGCAGGGGTACTCTTATTAAGCGGCTGTTTGATTTTTTTATCATTCTTGGCCTTAAGTGCTGATCCTTCTAGAACCGGTTACTCCGGAGCTCCTGGTTCCAAAGGGACTTGTGCTTCTTCTTGTCATGGATTTCCGGGAGGAGCTATCACCATCAGCGGTTTTCCCAGCACCTATACTCCCGGGCAAGTATATACTCTTAAAGTTGCTCATTCTGATACCATCATAATTGCAAATTTCAATGCCTCGGTCCGAATTGGTAGCACCAGTAGCAATGCCGGAGTTCTGTCGGCTGGACTCAATACGACTACCTACAATGTGACTCAAGAAACCAACGGAATTCATTGGGCCAGTCCTTTTTATGCAGATAGTGGCATTTTTTCCTGGACTGCCCCGGATACCAGCGTAGGAGAGGTGAAGCTTTATTTAGCCGGGCATCAGGGAACTACGGCAGATGACTATCCCAATACAGAATTGGTTTTGAGTTCTACCCCGGGCATATGTCTGGCTAAACCAGGAGATGCTAACGGAGATAATAACATTCTTCTGTCTGACATCGTTACTTTAATAAATTTTCTTTTCAAAAGTCAACCTGCTCCCAATCCTTTGTGCCGCGGAGATGCCAACGCTGATTCCAATGTTCTATTGTCTGACATTGTCTATCTGATTAATTTTATTTTCAAATCCGGCTCAGCGCCGGTCAAAAGCCAAGAATGCTGTTTATAATAGCTTAGCGGCTCTCGAAGGAGAAAAAACTCCGCCTCTACACTTTCTTCCTGTAGTGGTAGGTGTGAAGCTTGTCTCCACCTGAAAAAGTTTAGTTTTTTCACAATTTATTCTCTATTGACAAACCATCTTCCTGAAACTATACTTTGGGTAATTTTTATTTAAGTTTTGATATTATAGCGGTGCGATTTATCGCATATTTTCACAGTGGTAAAGGCCACTGAGCTACCTGGTTTTAAGTCGGATAAATCCGACCGCTACGCTTAAGTTCGAATTTTAAAACTCGAGGCAAAATGCGGATTTTAAGAGTGGGGATGGCGCAAGCCAACTGCACCGTGGGGGATCTAAGCGGGAATATCAGAAAGATTAAACAATATATCAAGCTGGCCCGGGAATCCGAAGTCGACATTGTGGCTTTCCCGGAATTAGCCGTCACCGGCTATCCACCGGAAGATTTACTTCTAAAACCCAAATTCATCGAGGATAATTTAGAAGCCCTGCAGGAAATTGTTCAAGAATCGCATAACATTTGCACGGTGGTCGGTTTTGTGGACAAAAAAGATGATATTTATAACGGCGCCGCCATCATTTCCAACCAGAAACTTTACGGAGTTTTTCACAAAAAACAGCTCCCCAATTACGGGGTCTTTGACGAATACCGCTATTTCAAACCGGGTGAAGACCTATCAGTCTATCTAATCAATGGTGCCGTAGTCGGCATTAACATCTGTGAAGATATCTGGTATCCGGACGGCCCGGCCCATACCCAGGCCAAAAAAGGGGGAGCGGAAGTTATCATCAACCTCAACGCCTCACCCTACCATATCGCCAAGTGGAAAACCCGGGAGAAGATGCTATCCACCCGGGCTTTTGATAACGGAATTTATGTGGTGTATGTCAACTTAGTCGGGGGTCAGGATGAGCTGGTCTTTGATGGGGACAGCATGATTTTCGACCCGGATGGAACTCTGGTGGCTCGCGGAAAGCAGTTCGAAGAGGATTTCATAATTTATGATCTGGAATTAGAAAAGCCCTTAAGCGCCAAACTGCATTATCCTCGTGGCAGAGAGGAAAATACGGAAGAAACCGAGGGAAAAAATCACCTACAGCAGATTAAGATCTCCGAGAGTTCCTCTGATAAAAAGAAAAAATCCGTTCCCAAAAGAGAGATAGTATCTCCTCATCCCACCGCAGAAATTTACAACGCTCTGGTCTTAGGGACCTCCGATTACCTGCGGAAAAACGGCTTTGCCAAAGCGGTTATCGGACTTTCCGGCGGAATCGATTCGGCTCTGGTGGCTGCTATTGCAGTAGACGCCATCGGCAAGGAGAATGTGATAGGGGTCTTTATGCCCACAGTTTATACTGCGGAGCGGAGCCAAAAAGATGCCCTGAAATTGGCTTCTAATCTGGGAATAAAGGTTCTGACTATTCCGATTCAGACTATTTTTCAGATATATCTTTCTACTCTGCAAAAAGAGTTCCGGGGAAAACAGCCGGATGTCACCGAAGAAAATATCCAGGCCCGCATAAGGGGGAATATCCTGATGGCTCTTTCCAACAAATTCGGCTGGATAGTGTTGACTACTGGAAACAAATCGGAACTTGCTTGCGGCTATGCCACTTTGTACGGAGATATGGCCGGCGGTTTTGCGGTAATCAAAGATATTTTCAAAACTGTGGTGTATGAATTGTCCAAATATAAAAATTCCACAGGCGGCAAAGAAATCATTCCCAAATCCATCCTTGAAAGGGAGCCGACCGCAGAATTGAGAGAAAAACAGAAAGATACCGACAGCCTGCCTCCCTACAACATGTTAGACCCGATTTTAAAGGCCTACGTAGAGGAGGATAAATCTTTTCAGGATATAATAGCATCAGGTAATGATGAAAAAATAGTTAAAAGGGTGATTTCCCTGGTTGACAAAAGCGAATACAAACGCCGCCAGGCACCTTTGGGAATAAAAATTACCCAGAGAGCCTTCGGCAAGGACCGCCGGCTGCCTATTACCAATCGCTACACCGGGTTGTAACTTTAAATAATTTCTAAAATTATTAAATCTTTCTAAG
>JBIOYE010000137.1:0-4656 GCA_044870015.1 Candidatus Zixiibacteriota bacterium | reverse complement strand
ACAGAAACTGACATCGTCAGAGTTTTTGTCAACTGAATCTGAATAAAACAAGGTAAACTTTCCACCTCAAAGTTTATCGAGTAGAAAGTACAACTTTCTTTTTCCCCCGGTTTTGTATATATTTAAGTAGAACCGACGTAAGTTGGATTCTACTTCTATGGTCAATAATAGTCAATTATAATGGTCAACAATACTCATAGTCAAAAATAATCAAGAATAATATAATTTTTGACTATTCTTGATGAAAGATAATAGTATTCTTGACCATCATTGAGTATACTATTATCGACCATAATTGACTATGGATGCGCACAGCTTAAAAGTTTTAGAATTCGATAAGCTCAAAGAAAAACTATCCTTCTTCTGTCACTCCAATCTTGGTAAAGAAAAAGTATTCGGGCTTTCCCCTTCGGTTGACCCAAAAGAGATCGAAGAAAACTTAAGTAAAACCAGCCAGTTTAAAGAGATTTTATTATACGAAGAAAGGATTCCCTCACTCCACTTTCAAGATATTCGAGAAGGGCTGAAAAAAGTTTCGGTTCCGGGCTTCAGCTTGGAACCCCAGGAGTTGTTGGATGTGGCTACGGTTTTAGCATCTTCAAGAGATTGGCTGAAATTTTTCAAAGATAAAAAAGAAAAATACCCGGCTATTCAATCAGTATTAAGCGGCAGAGTCTCCTTTCAAAAAACGGTCACCAATCTGAAGTTCGATGAAAAACTTTATACCGCCATAAATAGGGCTATAGAACCCTCGGGAGAAATAAAGGATTCTGCTTCGGAAAAACTAGCCAAAATCAGAAGAGAGAAGAATTCTGCCAGAAATAAAATTATGGATAAGCTAAACTCAATTTTGGCCGGAAAAAAAACTAAAGCCGAAGAAGATTTAATCACTTTGCGGGAGGGAAGATTTGTAATCCCGGTTCGAGAATCTGACACCCACAAAGTCAAAGGGATTGTGCATGACAAATCCTCAACTGGCTTGACATTTTATATCGAGCCGACCGATGCCATTGAATTGAATAATCAGCTCAAGGAACTGGATATTGAGGAAAGAAACGAGATTCACCGCATCCTAAGAGAACTTTCCGAGCAGGTTAGGTTAGATTTGGAAAATCTGACAGCCGATTTGGAAATTCTATCCGAACTGGATTTTATTTATGCCAAAGCTAAATTCTCCATTGAACTAAAAAGCAATAAACCGGTTCTTAATCAGGATGGATATATCAGATTGGTGAAAGCCAGACATCCTTTTTTAGACCAGAAAAAAGTTGTCCCGCTGACTATAGAATTGGGAAAAGATTATACCGCGGTAATCGTTACCGGTCCCAATACCGGTGGAAAGACAGTGGCTTTAAAGACAGTTGGGCTTTTGACCCTGATGGTCCAGGCCGGCTTAGAAATACCGGCAGAGCCGGGGACAGAAATAAATAACTTTTCTCAAATCTTTGCTGATATCGGAGATGAACAATCGATTGAAATGTCTTTGTCCACTTTTTCCTCCCACATCCGGCAAATCATCAATGCCATCCAAAATTCAGATAAGCAGAGCTTGGTTCTCTTAGACGAAATCGGAGCCGGCACTGACCCTAAAGAAGGGGCGGCTTTGGGGGAGGCAATTTTGAATTATCTGACTGAGAAAAAAGTCCGGACTTTAGCCACCACTCATTTCGGGGCTTTGAAAGTTCTGGCGCAAAATAATCCTCAAATCAGAAATGCCTCTTTTGAATTTGATACCAAAAGTTTGCAGCCCACCTATAGATTCCAGATGGGACTGCCGGGCGCCAGTTACGCTATTGAAATTGCCTCCCGCTTAGGACTAAAACCCGAAATAGTTCAACAGGCCTCCGGTTTACTAGGTACTCAAGAGAAAGATTTGACCAGTTTGATTCAGGAATTAGAAGAGAATCTGAAAAAAATCAGAGAAGAGGAAAAAAGAACCGCTGAACAAAAGGTAACATTGGAAAAATTAGTTGCCTCCTATCAGGAGAGATTAAATAAAATTCAGAAAGATGAAAAGGAGATTAAGAGTAAAGCCCTCAAAGAGTCGAAAGAATTTGTGGAAAAGACCAAATCAGAATTGGATAATCTGGTAAGAGAGATTCGGGATAAGCAGGCGGAAAAAGAAGTGGTTAAAAAAGCTGCCCGTTTGGTGTCGGAAAGAAAAGAAGAAATCAAGCAGGAATTAGAAAAATTGAGGCCTGAAAAAATTTATCGTGCTGAAAAGTTTAACCCCGGGGATTTGGTGTGGGTGGAGTCTCTAAATTCAGAAGGAGAAATTTTGGCTCCCCCGGATAAATCGGGAAAAGTGCGTATAAAAGTCGGGAAGGTGACCATTTCCGTGAGCAAGGATGAGGTGTATAAAAAACCTGTTGCTGATACTGAACTTACAAAAAAACCAAAGATATCACACTCTACCTACGAATTGAATGAGAAATCTGTTTCCACGGAGATTGACTTACGAGGCCTGACAGCTGAAGAAGCCATGGATAAAGTGGACCAGTATTTGGACCAGGTTTATCTATCTAATTTTTCCGAAGTTTCCATCATTCACGGCAAAGGGACCGGAGCTCTGAGAAAAAAGCTGACGGAATTTTTGAAAAAACATCCCCGAGTGGAGGATACCCGTTTAGGACAATGGAATGAGGGAGGAATCGGAGTTACCATTGTGAAAATTAAAAAATAAGTCCAAAAAATGGCAATTTTTTATTCCCAAGACCTAATCGACCAAGTCAGAGGAACCAGTGATATTGTAGATATCATCTCAGAATATGTTCCTCTGAAAAAAAAAGGAGCCAATTACTTCGGTTTATGCCCTTTCCACGCTGAAAAAACCCCTTCCTTTTCGGTTAATCAAGCCAAGCAGATTTACCACTGTTTTGGCTGCGGACAAGGTGGGAATGTTTTTACTTTTCTGATGAATCATGACAAGCTGGGTTTCACGGAGGCACTAAAATTATTAGCGCGTAAATCCGGGGTCAAATTGCCTAAACCGCAACAAGATAAAAAAACCACTGACTTAAATGACCAGCTTTATTACGCCAATTCAATCGCCAATGCTTATTTTAAGCAGACTCTAAATCAGAAAAATTTAGCTGAAAAAGCCAGAACTTTCTTGAAACAAAGAGGCGTTGATTCAGCAACTGAAGAAAAATTTTCGTTAGGCTACGCTCCGGACAAATGGGATGGATTTTTAAATTTTGCCCAGAGCAAAGGGCTGGACCCTAAAATTTTGGTTACCGCAGGATTAATTATTCCCAAATCTGACGGAAACGGATACGTAGACAGATTCAGAGACCGCTTGATGTTTCCTATTTTCAATGTCTCCGGCAAAATTGTGGCATTCGGCGGCCGAACCCTGAATCCGAAAGAAGATGCCAAATATATGAACTCTCCGGAGACTCCCATTTATCAGAAAGGGAAAATTCTCTACGGCCTGAATTTCTCCAAAGATTCTATCCGGGAAGAGGGGAAAGCCATAATCGTGGAAGGGTATATGGATTTTATCTCTCTTTTCCAGGCCGGGATAAAAAATTTAGTGGCAACTTCCGGAACTGCCTTTACAGCCGAGCAAGCCCGACTCCTCTCCCGCCATGCTCAAGAGGTTTTCCTATTATTTGATTCGGATTCGGCTGGGCAACAAGCGGCAGTACGAAGTTTGGATATTTTGTTTGACCAGGGTTTTGAAGTTAAAATTGTCTCCTTCCCACCAGGAGAAGACCCGGATTCCTATGTAAAAAAATTCGGCTCTGAAAAATTAAAAGAGCTGATAGAAAAAGCTCAAAATTGGATAGAGTTTAGAACCAACCGCCTGGGAAAGAAATTTTCAACTTTTACCATGGCAGAGCAGGAAAAAATCATAGCCGATTTTATGGAAACGGCATCTAAAATCAAAACCGAAGTCAGAAGAGAGCTTTTTTTGAAAAAACTATCAGAATCTTTGGAGATGAACGAAAATACCTTAAGAAAAAATTTGAACCGAAAGATAGCACCTTCGAAATCTCAAAATAAAACCAGCGGAACATTGCCGCTCAAACGGACTACCCAAACTCTGGAAAAAGAGTTTTTGAGAATTTTATTAGAAGGACAAAATTTAATAGAAAAAGTGCAAGGAAAGCTGACAGTGGAAGATTTTGTCACCAATGAGCACAGAGAAATTCTGGAGCTACTATTTCAAAGCCACCAGGAGCACCAATCCTTAAGCGTATCTGGTTTGCTGGATAGAATAGAAGATGGAAAAATCAGAAATTTAATCACAGAAATTTCGGTAATGGAAATAGGCTCAGGAGACTTGGAACATCAATTAGACGATTACCTGAAAAGAATAAAACTGTACAAAAAAGAAAATCAGATTGCTAATTTGAAATTCTTAATCAAGGAAGCAGAAAAAAATCAGGATTCGGAAAAATCACACAGTTTATACTTGGAACTGCAGAACCTTTTGAAAGCCAATTAGTTAGATTTAGGAAAATCTTTTGAGAGGTCCGGAAATTCAATAATTTAGCAATGATTACGTAATAATTTCAGCCGAAGCCGGTGTGCAGGGGTCTTGACTTAAAAATGAAAATTATTTATTATGCAAAAACTGGGCCCATAGCTCAGCTGGTTAGAGCAACTGACTCATAATCAGTGGGTCCCAGGTTCGAATCCTGGTGGGCC
>JBIOYE010000136.1:0-3241 GCA_044870015.1 Candidatus Zixiibacteriota bacterium | reverse complement strand
GCTATAATTTTTCCGCTTATTTTCCTGCTCTTTCCGGTATTGAATTTAGTCAAAAACTATAAAGAGCAGGACCGCAGCCGAAATTACTTCGCCTACGATTATTGCCGGAATATTTTAAAATCGGTGGCTAAAAATGGAGTCATCCTGACCGATGTCTGGGATTTTTACTCCCCCTGGCTTTATATAAAATATATAGAAAACTCCCGACCGGACGTGGTATTTTTAGATAAAGAGCTTTTGCGAAGAAGCTGGTATTTTGATTACATAAAAAGAGAGTATCCGGAGATTTATAAAAATTCGAAGTCAGAAATCAACTCATTTTTAGAGCAGCTCCAGCTGTTTGAGAGCGGAAAATCCTATGACCCGGTGGTCATTGAAGACAGATTTCAACAGCTTTACCACAGTTTTTGGCTCAACAACCACGATTCGCGCCCGGTCTATTTGAATTTCTACGGGAAAGAGCCGGTCCGCACCAATCTCATCACCATTCCAGAAGGACTGGTTTTTCACCTGCGCAAAGAAGTGGCTTACTATCCTTATGAAATGCCGGACTGGGAGCTGCGAGGGATTCTGGACGGCAGGATATTTAAAGACGGAAGAACTTTATTTTATCTCTCTCAATATCCTCAGATGTTACAGTCCCGGGCTTCCTATTTGACAGACTTAAAGCAGGAGGCCGAAGCCGCCGAACTTTTCAAAAGAGCCCAGGATCTGAAGCGGTTCTTGGAATTCTACAAGGAGTAGCTACTTTTTCTTCAATCCCAGTTTTTCCCGGGCCAATTTGGCTTCGGTGGAGTTGGGGTATTTATCCACCACCTCTTTAAAATACTTGTTGGCTTGGGTGTTATTTTTCATAGCCTGATAGCACAAGCCCAGTTTGTATAAGCAGTCGGAAGTTTTATCGCTACCGGGATATGTCTCCAGTAATTTTTTATACTGGGAGATGGCCTGGTTGAAATCTTCTTTGGCGTAATAGCTTTGGGCCAGCCAGTACTGGGCATTGTCGGCCATTTCCGAATTGGGAAAATTTTTCAAAAATTCGGCAAAACCGCTGATGGCTAAATCGTATTTCCCTTTGGTCAAATCCAGATAAGCGGTTTCATAAAGCTCCCTGGCATTCACCTGAATCGAGGTAGGGTTGGAATTTTTCTTGGTGGTGTCCAGCAGCGGATTGGGTTTGGGGGAGGTTTCCAACTTCTTTATAGATTGGGAGAAGAAATAGGATAAATCATCCAGTTTGTTTTCAGATGCCGTCAGTCGTTCGTCAATTTCTGAGAGCGAGGACTTGAAATCGGCCCGCAGTTTTTGCATCAGTTCATTCTGAGAAGCCAGTAAGCTATCCAATCTGGCGTTTCTCTCTTCTAAGCGGGCGTTGGATTCTTCTAAATAATTGAGCTGTTCTTTGAAGCGGACAATCTCCTGCCGCGAGGCGCAGCCAGTCAGGAAAAGCAGGATACTTATACTCAAAAAACAAACTATTCTTTTCATTTTCATCCCCCACCTAAGTCCGGGAATCTGCTTTATGCGAAAATTCCCCTAAAATTATTTTTTACTGTATCACGATTACAAATTCGTCTCTTCTGTTTTTAGCCCAAGCTGATTCATTCTGACCGTTTTCCAAAGGTCTTTCCTTGCCGTAGCTGATTATGGTGATGCGGTTTTGTGGAACTCCCAACTCCATCAAGTAGTCTCTGGCGGCCTGCGCCCTTCTTTCACCCAGAGCCAAATTGTACTCTACGGTTCCTCTTTCATCGCAGTGGCCTTCAATGGTGATACGGACCTTGGAATTATTTTTTAAGGCCCGGGCATTGGTAGCCAAAATCTCTTTGGCTTCATCGGTCAGACGGTATTTGTCGAATTCAAAATGAATTCTCTTGAGTTCGACTTTCTCGGATAAATCTCCGGATTCGCTCATCACCTCTTCATCTTGCACCGGCTCCGGAGTGGTTTCTTCGGTTTTGGTTTCGGCTTCGGTTTTAGGCGGCTCTACCGCCGGTTTCAAAGCCGGCTTTTTACCACAACCTATTAGATAAGTAAATAAAAACAGACTTATTAAAATTAAGATATATTTTTTCATTTTTCCCTCCTGTGTTACTTTAATCTACGATAAGATATTGCATTATTATAAAATACACAAGTGCTTTTTTCATTTTCTGTGAATTCTCAATCTGGCACAAAGTGGCTGACATCTGCTCAATTAATTCGTCATTAAAACTTCCAAACTTAATTTTAATTATCTGAAATTGACTTAATCGCCAATGGGTGACCAGGCCGGCGAGGAATTATTGCCGCCGGAAGTGATGGCTTGCTGGTTGGAGCCGTCCCAGTGCATGGTGTAGATTTCAAATTTGCCGGAGCGGTTGGAGGTAAAAACCAGGTGGTATCCATCCGGGGACCATTGGGGATTTTCGTTGGTTCCCTGATTGGTCAGTCTGCGTAAATTTTCACCGGTTATATCGATAGTATAAATCTGAAATCCCCTCTCTTCCCGGGAACAGAAAGCGATTTTATCCCCTTTGGGGGACCAGGCCGGGGAATCGTTATAATCTCCCTGAAAAGTCAGCCGCCTTAGATTGGCACCATCTAAATCCATGATATAAATCTGGGGAGAGCCGGGGCGGTCCGAAGTGAAGGCAATCTGCTGGCTGTTGGGAGACCAGGAAGGGGAGGAATCGATTCCGAAGTTGTTGGTCAGGCGTTGCCTTAAATCACCATTTTTACCCATAAGGTAGATTTCAGCGTTCCCATCTTTGGTTAAAGTCAGAGCAATATATTTGCCATCCGGTGACCAAGAGGCCGCAGAATTTATTCCCTTATAGCTGGAGAGCTTTTGAGTTTTACCGGACTCTAGGTGAATCAACCATAAATCCGGGTTGCCGCTTTTGTAGGAAGTGTAGCTGATTTTTTCTCCATCTGCTGACCATTTGGGAGAAAGTGCCAAAGTTTTGTCATAGGTTATCTGTTGAGGGTTATAGCCGTCGTAGTCGCAAACAAAAACCTCTTTGGTCTTATCTTTCTGGACTAAATAAGTAATTCTGGTGTTAAAAATCCCTTTTTCGTTGACCAGGTTGTAAACCAGGTCGTTGGAAATCTGGTGGGCTAATTTTCGCGTGTTTCCAGCATTGGTGCGATAGGTTTCGGACATTACTTTCCTTTGCTTATTTAAATCCCACAGGTCGGCTTTGACTCTTAAATTTGTCCCTTTTAACTCAATTTCTCCGCTGATTAAAAATTCGGCCCC
>JBIOYE010000135.1:0-3104 GCA_044870015.1 Candidatus Zixiibacteriota bacterium | reverse complement strand
TTTGGGCCGCAATGAAAAAAACGAGAGGGGGTTTTTCTTAATTGAAGACTGCTTTGTCGAAAAAGCGCTGTTTGACAGATTTTACCAAAATCTTGAAGTCCTGCTCCAGGCTGTAATTATAAACATACTTTAAGTCCCAGAACAGTTTCCTCTTTTTATCTTCTGGTTTGCTTAGAGTTAAACTTTCCAGCTTAGCCAGACCGACTAGGCCGGGCTTGACCTTCAGGCGCAGCTTGTAATTGTCGTACTTCCGGTACAGCTTTTCCGCGGTATGATAGGTTTCCGGCTCCGGTCCTACCAGGCTCATGTCTCCCTTCAGAATATTTATTAATTGAGGAAGTCTATCCAGACTGGTCTGGCGCAGGAAGCGGGCCAGCCAGTAGACATAGGGCCGGTTCCGGTAGAAATCAAAGCTCCTTTCCCCGGATTTGGGCTCCGGCAGGACGGTTCTGAATCTGTATAATAGGAAGGGACTTCCTAGGTAATTATCCCGTCTGCGGTCTTTTTCACGGCTGTCATATTTGAATCGGATGGCTCTTAATCTTCTTCTCCCTTTTCTGCGACGGTCCTGCCCTACTACCAGATGCTTGTCCAAGACCGGATCGCCGGTGGTCACTTTAATGAATAGTGAAATCAACAGAATCAAGGGGAGGGTTATAATCAACCCTACTCCGGCCAGGAGAAAATCGAGCAATCTTTTGCCCCGGGCGGTTTTATTTTTTGAAAGCCACTCCGGCTCATCCAGAATGCGGGCGCCGGAACCGGCAAAAAGGTTGTTGGGGTTCGCGAAAAAAGACAGCTGTTCATCCAACGTGCTGGAATTTGTTACCTGCAAATCGGACTGCTGCATCAAAAGCTTATCTTTCTCCCAACCTTCTTGATGTATAAAACTCCAACCCATAGCTCCTCCTCCGTCTTTGGCCGCTTTGATTCGCAAAATATCTGCCAGAATGATTTTTTTAAAGTTTGAGAATCTGGAAAAATAACCTCTTCTGTTCAATTTATATACAGCGTCCAACTGATTGTTATTCATTTGCTTATTCAGGTTATTTATAGTGTTTGTTTAATATGGCAACCTTTTGGCCGAAAAAGTCCTTTAAACAAACTATGGGAATTACCCCATTTTTTGCAAAGGGATGCAGCTTTTCAGCCAAGCTTTGTTAAAAGTTACCTTTTCAGGTTAATCTTGCATCCTGATAATTTCCCCTCCACCACTATTTAATAAGCAGGTATTAAAATATCTGGGCCCCGGATTGTCAAGCACTTTTTTGATTATGAATGGTTCGACTTCGCTCACCACAAGAGGAAGCGGATTGCCAGATAAATCAGCAGTGTCAGAATTAGAGCTGATATAAGCAGAAAGTTTCTTTTAAAATTGGTTCTGAAAATCAGGGCTTTATAGGGGAGTGAGGTAGTGTCAGCCGACACATCTTCACCCTCTAAAAAGCGGTAAATAATCATCATCCCCTCTTCCTGCAGGGTTTTGAAAGAGGCCTCGGCCAATTTTTTATCCGCAAAAGAGGGGGTTCCGAAATAGCCGAACCCCTGGCCCAATTTCAAAGCCGCATCGGATTTTAGCTGCAGAGGGTTTTCGATTAAAACCGGGGGGAACTCTTTAAAACTTTCTTTGACTAAATCCGGCCTGATTTTCAGCATCATAGAGGTCTCCCACCAGCCGGCATGGTAATCGTATTTGAGGGTTGTAACCTCTTTTTCATCCAAAGATCTCTGCAGATTGGCTTGGATTTTTTGGATGAATCTTCCGAATAGAAAATCAATGGCTATTTTTCCGGTCAAGGATATCGTCCTGATTTTGTATTTTCTGGAAATTTTTTTGGCTGCTTCTTCCAGGACCGCGATATGCCCGGCTCCCCCGTGAGCGGAGAATAGCACGATGTGCTTGAAGCCCCAGTCGGCGATGGATTTGCCGTAATCCTTTAATACTTCTAAAATTATTCTCTGACGGTGCACCACCGAGCCGACAAATTTGAAAACGTAAGTCCCTAAATAAAGGGGTGGAATCATAACCACATTCCAGTCCGGTTTGTTTTGAGCCAGCTCTTCGGCCGAGGTCTGGGCGAAATATGAGGAGTTGAATATGTCGGTCCCTAAAGGCAGGTAAGGGGCATGCTCTTCCAGAGGGGAAATGACCAGAAAGAACACCGTTCTGTTTTTGTCTAACTCCTGCAGTTCAACGTAATTAAGCTCTTCTAATTTGTATATGGGCATATTTATTTACTCGAAAGTTTATTGAATTTTTAAAAAAAGGCAAGAGAAATGGTGAGACTATTTCGTCATCCTGAACGAAGTGAAGGATCCCCTGACTATGTATTAGGGGATTCTTCGTCCGCCAGCGGCGGACTCTGAATGACAGACCCGTAGAGCTACTTAGTTAATAAATGCTGAGCCAGAAAAAAATTGAGATTTTACAAAAATATCTGAAACTTTTTGGACTTTTTTACATATACCCAAGTAGGGATATAGAGAGGAAAAGGTACTCCTTTCAACCAACCATTTCCTACTCACCTATTATCACCCCTAGCGGTCGCCCAAAGCGGCCGCTTTGTTTATTTGGTGCGGATAAAATGTAGCGGTCGGATTTATCCGACATTTTTTGAATCTGTGCGATGAATCGCACCGCTACAGACAACACTCTCTGCTTTTCTGCGGCCCTGGACCGGATTTGAAAATAAAATTTATGAGATAGACTATGTCCGAAAGCAAAACATTTCCATCGGCGTTGGCATCCGCTCGGCAGGAGGGAGTAGGAGCGGGTTGGGATTTGAAAAGGAAATTGATGATGGTTACGATATCGGATAAAAGAACATTGTTATCGCTATTGGCATCACCTGGTTTGGCAGAACAAGTGAACTGAACATACTTGATGGTGGCATAATCATTAGAAGTTCCACTGCCTATGCTCCCACCAGTCACATATACATTGCCAGCACTATTAATCGCTATAGCAGAAGCTCCATCAGAGCTATCTGCTGGTCCGTTGTAACTTCTGACCCACACAGTATCTCCATTTGGAGCATATTTAATAGTGGTGTAATCCCCACCAGTCAAGGGACCAATGCTCTGGAAAGTAGCACCAGTCCAAC
>JBIOYE010000134.1:0-6987 GCA_044870015.1 Candidatus Zixiibacteriota bacterium | reverse complement strand
CTTGGGCCGTGAACTTAAGCGGAAACATTGGTTTTTCCAGCCATAAAAGGACAGTTGATACCTCTCCCAATGATTATGTGGAGAATGTCAAGACCTCTTCCTGGGGAATTCGGGGCGGGTTGGATGCCTATTTTCAGGTTTCTGACAAGTTTGTCATTTTCGCCGGACCGGGGGTGAGATATTCCCGTTCCAAAGTCAAACTGGATGTGGAGAATAGCGACGGAACCACCGGCGGATGGGATAATCCCTGGTTTTCCTCCTTGTCGTTATCAGGCAGATTGGGTGGCATGATAAACCTGGCCGAGAGTTTCGGAATTTACGGAAGTTTCGGTCAGCAGTATTCCTACAGCTGGTTTGACGTCAACTCCGGCGGACAGGACCAGACCTGGAAATTGTGGCACTCGGCCTGGGATGCCCGAATGGGTGTGGCGGTTTACTTCGGCGGAAGTTAAGGTAGCGGTCGGACTTGTCCTGAGTCCGCCAAAGGCGGATCGAAGGATTCATCCGACCAACTCTTTAGGTGCGATAAATCGCACCGCTACATTGCCAAACCAGAATCTCACCTGAGGTTCTGGTTTTTTTATTCTGGAGTTGATATTATGTCTGAATTTTCGTAATTATTATACTGCTATAAAATAATCTTATCTATCCGATAAAGTTAAAACTTGGGGTGTAGCCAAGCGGCAAGGCAACTGGCTGTTAACCAGTTTATGCGGAGGTTCGAATCCTTCCACCCCAGAATAAATCAGGGATTAGGGACTAGGGATTAAGGATTAAGGATTAGGAAATAATGGAGATAGCCGCAGGCTTTAGCCTGCGCCAAGGTAGCTGATGAATTTATCTTCTTACAGACAACACTCCTCGCTTTTCACCGGCGGCAGACCATCCCGGAATAGATAATTTATAAGATATAGAATATCGTTGATAACTACCGAGCCGTCTGCGTCGGCATCCCCCCGGCAAGTTGAATTGGGCGGGGGCTGCCCTTTAAACAGATAATTTATCAAAACCACCACATCCGACAGAAGAATTTTATTATCTTTGTTGGTGTCCCCCGGTTTAGCCAGACAGGTACTGGTCAGATTTTTTATAAGGGAAAAAGAGTTGCCGGAAAAATTAGCGGTCAAAAGCTCCAAGTCCAGGTCTCCGTCCAAATCTGCCGCCACAACCGTTCCCGGATTGACTCCAGTTCCGTAGTCGACTCTGGAGCCGAAAATTCCGCCTCCCTGGTTGGTCAGAACTGTTATGGAATTGGCAAAATAATTTGCCACCGCGATGTCCGGCTTATGGTCCAGGTCAAAATCCGCGGCATACACAAAGTAGGGGAACCCCCCCACCTCGTAAGTGGCCGGATTTCCGAAATCCATATTCCCGAAGTTCTTCAGGACCGTAACTTTGTCGTCCGAAAAATTGGTGACCAAGATATCGATTAGGGTATCCTGGTCTACGTCAGCCGTGTAAACCGAAGAAGGGATGTAGCCCAGAGGAATATTCTTGGCGATAAAAATTCCGGATCCGTTGTTGCGCAAAACGGTCAGGTTAAAACTTGAGAAATTAGCCACCACCAAATCCTGGTCTCCGTCCCGGTCTAGGTCATCAGCCACCATAGATATAGGTTCCACGCCTACCTGAGGAGGATTGGGTTGGGCCAGAAAAGTGCCATCTCCCTTATTTTTTAAAATTAACACCGTATTATCAGAGGAATTGGAGACTGCTAAATCAATATTCCCGTCGTTATTAAAATCCTTAGCCACCACGAAATGGGGGTAATTGCCGGTGGAATAATCGACTTTGGGGAGAAAGGTCCCATCGCCATTATTTTTATACACCGAAACTGTGTTGCTGATAAAATTTACCACAGCTAAATCTTTGCCCTTATCTCCCTCAAAATCAGCTGCTGCTATAGCTTTGGGACCGCTGCCCGCCAAATAGTCAAATTTGGGCTGAAAAGTTCCGTCGCCGTTATTTTTGAAAATAGATACCACCGGAGCCGGCGGGGTAAGCAGTTGATTGATATTGGTCACAGCCAAATCCAAATCGAAATCTCCGTCCAAATCTACTGGCAAAACAAAAGCGGGTGAACTGGTGAGGGCATAATCGGTTTGGGAAGTAAAACTGAAGCCTCCCTTATTTTTCAGAATAGATAAGCTGTTGCTGCTGAAATTGGCCACGGCCAGGTCTAATTTCCCGTCACCGTCCCAGTCACCACTGGTGACAGAATGAGGGTCACTGCCAGAGCCGAATACCGACCGGGTGGGAAAAGTTCCATCTCCCTCATTGCGCAAAACAGAGATATTGAAGCTGTTATTGTTGGCTATGCTAAGATCCAGATCACCGTCTCCGTCTAAATCCGCGGCTGAGAGTGAAATCGGATTCCGTCCGGCTAAGAAGTCAACTTTGGGGGCAAAAGTTCCATCACCGTTATTTTTGAAGATCCCGACTACATTGGTATTATAAAAAGAGACAGCCAAATCTGAATCTCCGTCATTGTCCACATCACAGGCTGCTACAGAAGTGGGATTAGTGGAACTTCCGGTGGGATAGGCAGTTCTGGAAGTGAAGCCGCCGTCTCCGTTGTTAAAAAGAATAGACACTGAACTGTTGAAATGATTATTAGCAACCACCAAATCCAAATCACCATCTTTATCCAAATCTGCGGCACAGATCGAAAAAGGGCCTTTGCCAGCTGGATAATCAACCTTGGGTGCAAAAGTTCCATCTCCCAAATTGGTCAAAATTGAGACCGAGCTGTCCAGCGAGTTGGTAACAGCCAAATCTATCGAGGCATTAGTGTCTAATTTGGCTGCTGTGACTGCAGTTGGTCTTTTGCCGGTCGGATAATCTACCCGGATGGCAAATGTTCCATTTCCGTTGTTGACAAAGATAGAGACCGTGTTGTTTCCGGCATTGGTCACGGCCAAATCCGGATAGCCGTCATTATTTATGTCTGAGACAGCCACTGCGGTGGCACTGTCACCGCTGGGATAGTCGACTTTAGTGGCAAAACTCCCATCCCCGTTATTCATCCGCACCGAAACCGAGCCAGACCCATAATTGGCCGCCACCAGGTCTGAATCTCCGTCCAGGTCCAAATCAGCGGTAAAGACGGAATTGGGGTTCAGGCCGACGTCGTAGCCGAGCCAGGTATCAAAAATCGGCACAAAGGCTTGGAGTTGTAAGGGAATGGTTGAAATGAAAATAATAAAAAGAAGTTCTCTCCCTCTTCTCATAGAATCTAAAATTGACAAATTGGCTAAGCTTAAAAACTCCTTTTCAACATAAGTTCTAAAGATAATGAATTTAGTTTAAAAGTCAAGCTGGAGAATTGTTAACCTTGAGGCGGGAAATCGACGATCCAACTATTAGAAAAAGATATTTTCGAATAAATCAATTAAGAACGTCATCTGAAACCACGGCTAAAACCTCATTTTCATTTTACTAAAAATGTATGCTTATAGGACAGCGTCGTCAGAGATGGCCGTTAATAAACCAGCTTGGTTTATGGTCCAGGTGTCTGCTGTAGCATCATCATCTAAGATTCCAGAGGTAGCGGTGGCGGTAAAATTGGTTGCCCCGGCATCGGTACTGCTGATGGTGTAGGTATAGCGGGCAGTTAGCATGATTTCCACCCCTAAACCCAAATTTTCATAAGCCAACGGATTAGCCGCATTGGCTGGAGTAGGGTCAACAAAATATATATCATTTTCCTGTCTATATGCCAGTTGCATAGTGTAGATCTGCTTTAGGATAGTTTTAGCTTCGGATTGTTTAGCCTTGGTGGTAGCTCGCATAAAGCGGGGTATGGCTAAAGCCGCTAAAATTCCGATAATTACCACCACAATCATCAATTCCACCAGAGTAAAACCCCTCGAATTTCTGACTGCATTTGTATTGTTAGTCTCTTTCATAATGATCCTCGCCATAGGCAATATTATGCCACCAATACCGATAAGTTTAAGCAATTTTAATTCCCAAATATAGCTTCTTCTTTTAACTGATTATCGGTCAAAATCTTAAACCTGAACACCTGCGGGATGGTAAAAATTTGACCAGTTTTGACATCCACTAATTGCAGGAGATATGGCAAAAAGCTTGGGTTTTTATTGTGCTTAAATAATACAAATTCCTCAAAAATGAGGAAAGGCTTTGCGTATATAATTTAACTTGACTAATCCCGAAAATTTATCTAAATTTAAATCCTATCAAAAAAAGGAGCTTCCCATGTCTGACTTATTAGCCCTGAAGCGAGTTGGTTTTACCCTCAAATTGTTTTTTCTTACCAACTTCTTTTTTCTGCTTGCTTTCTGGTTGCCACAAACTTCCCGGGCCCAGGAACAGCCCAAAAAAATCGACCACGGAAAGATTGATACCTGCTTTTTCGAGTTAACTCAAAACAAGAATAAAATCATAGCCAAAGTCAACATTTTCAACGACCAGCTTTTGGCCGGAGCAGCCATACCTTTGAAGTATGGTAACGGGAAAGAACCCCTGCAGGTCGACTCGGTTTCCTTCGCCAAAACACGTGCCCAGGACTTCGCCTGGAAACATGCCCGCTTTAAAGAAAAGGATATGGCCAACGACTCTCTCCAGGCTATCCTGATTTCTTTGATTGCCAATCTGGGGGGACCACAGCCGCCCCTGGAAAAGGGTAAGGGTACCGTGGCTCATATTTACTTTACTTTGAAAACTGACAAACCTTATGAGATCCAAATCGATACCACCCATCTACCCCCTAATAACACCCTGATGTTTGTGGACACCGAAGCCCAGGTGGTTCCATTAGCCTTCAAAAAGGGAAGCTTCAAAGCCAACGGCAAAAAATAAGGCTTGCACCACAGTGATGGACTTGAGGGCTTTTAGCCCCTTTTTTTACGCCCTGCTTGCCCTGTTGAGAAAATCAAGTAACACAAAATTTTATCTCTGAAGTTTTTTATGGATTGGTTACACCAGGCAAACCTTATAGTCAAATATGGTCGACAATAAATACATATTTGACTATTGTTGACCATTGACATTCTGTTTATGATGAGATAAATTCAATCTAGGATGAAAATGAAACCCAGCTGGACCATCATTATAGTAGTTATTGTAATATTGACTTTATCCGCTCTGGCTTTTTTTACTTACTTGGAGAAGCCTCCTTCCCAGAGTCAAGTACCCGACCAAAGTTCTGCCGAAGCTCCGGCGCCGGATGCCCTGATGAAACAGG
This sequence comes from Candidatus Zixiibacteriota bacterium, assembly GCA_044870015.1. Classification (GTDB taxonomy): domain Bacteria; phylum Zixibacteria; class MSB-5A5; order DSPP01; family RBG-1; genus RBG-1. The sequence continues at coordinate 1,778 of JBIOYE010000134.1, read as the reverse complement.
TTTTTGAGACCATTGAGGAGCTTAAAACAATTCTCGAGAAAGACCCTAAAAATCTGCAAGCCCTAATTGCTCTGGGAAATATTTATTATGACGGACAGAAATTCGAGGAAGCCCTGGTTTATTATAAAAGAGCCTTGGAGATTGACCCTAAGATTTCAGCGGTCTGGACTGATATGGGGACTATGTATCATCAGCTGGGAAAAGTCGACAGCAGCATAATCTGCTACCAGAAGGCGATTAATTTTGATTCCAAAAACAAATCGGCCTGGTTTAATTTGGGTCTGGTGTATGCCTACGATAAAAAAGAGGAGAAAAAAGCTCTGTGGGCCTGGAAAAGATTTTTGGAGCTTTCCCCGGACGACCCGCACGTGCAGATGATAAAAGATGAGATAGAGAAGTTGGAAAAGAAACGTAAATAAGTTCCCTCTCCTGTAAGGGGAGGGTTAGGGAGGGGTTAGTCCTAGAAGAGAAGAAATGTTTGAATGAATCCAAAAACTGTCCTGCTCTTTTCAACATTTGCTTATTTATTTTTCTTACCTGATTATTCAAAATCTCAAACTTTTCTCGACAGCGACACCTTAAAAATCGTCCCGGCTTTGGATACAGTTACACCCGGACAAAGCGGAGTTCGGGTCTCGGTTCATCTGACCAATACCGTAACTATTGCCGGCTTTACCTTAAGGTTGGTCTACAATCCTTTCACTTTTATACCTGCTTCACCTCTGTATTCCAAGCCACCCCGCTCACAACAGATGAATATTTTCCAGGGTGGTTCACCCTCACCGGGAGTGATAACTTTTATCGCCTCTCGCTCATTTTCTTCATCCGGAATTATTTCTCCCGGAACCGGGTCCATAGTGGACTTCTTCTTTGACATCGACCCTCTGGCATTCGGGGGATTTGAAGAAATCAAACTGGAGAATGACCCGGACCCTCCGGTTTATGATAATTCTATGTCGGATACTTCCGGTTTGATTTTGTATGTACCAATTCTGCAATCTGCTTCGGTTTATATCGCAGGAGTCGTCCCGGCAGACAACCTGCCCTTTACCCTGAAACAAAATTTCCCCAACCCCTTTAACCGCCAGACCAATTTTGAATTCTTTTTGTTTGAGGATGGGGAAGTGATTCTGGAGATTTTTGATATAGCCGGGAAGAAGATGAAAACAGTCCTGAAACAGGGTATGGCTGTCGGAGAACATAAAGCTTTTTGGGATGCCACGGATTCAAGAGGAGAGCCGGTTCCGGCCGGAGTTTATTTTTACCGTTTAAAACTGAATGGAAAAAATCAGGCGAAAAAGATGTTGCTGGTAAAATGATATTCTCCCCTCTCCTAAAGGGGAGGTTTACCTCGAGTGCAATCGAGAGGGTTAGGGAGGGGTTTATCCCGAGCGAAGTCGAGGGGTCAGTTTACAAACAACATTGCCCGCTTTTCACCGGAGCCACCCCGGATTTGAAAATAAAATTAATCAGATAGACAATATCTGGCAGTAAAACAACTCCGTTTCCGTTGGCGTCTCCCCGACACAAAGGATTAGGTGCCGGTTGAGATTTGAAGAGGAAATTGATTATAGCCACGATATCGGGCAGAAGCACTTGCCCATCTCCGGTAACATCTCCGGGTTTGGCCGAGCAGGGGGAGTACTTAATAGTGACAAAATCATAATTGGCCCCACTATAGCTGGAGCCGGTGACAAAGAACTCGCCGTTTAAGTAGGCTCCTATCCCTGTTCCAAAGTCCACACTATTGGCCGGGCCATTGTATATTTGCACCCACA
>JBIOYE010000133.1:0-4280 GCA_044870015.1 Candidatus Zixiibacteriota bacterium | reverse complement strand
GAACCATGAATAATCCCGGGACTGTGATTATGACGGTTTCGGATTTATCCGAAATCGAAGCGGAAATAGAAGTAGACGAGACCGATATTGCCAATGTGAAAATCGGACAGGAATCTAAATTCAGAATCGACGCTTTTCCGGACACTACTTTCAAAGGAAAAGTGACTGAAATCGGGAATACCGGCAAAGTGGAAGGGTTGGGGACTCAAAATCAGGTCACCAGTTTCAAGGTCAAAGTTCAGCTCGTGGATAACGTCCCCACCGTCAGACCCGGGATGTCCTGCTCCGTGGATATTATCACCAACACCCGTTCCGGCGTTTTGAATCTTCCCATTCAGGCGGTAGTCTTGAGAGAGCCGAAGAAAGAAAAACCCGATAAGAAAAATTCCAAGGATAAGGACGGTGCCATTGCCTCCACCACCAATGTCACCTCGGGATCCGCTGACAAAGAAAAAAAGAAAGAGATAGAAGGAGTATTTGTGGTGAAAGCTGGCCGGGCTGTTTTTGTGCCGGTTCAGACCGGAATAGCTGACCAGCAAAATATAGAGATAATCTCCGGCATACAGGATAAAGATGAAGTAATCACCGGCAGTTATAGAATATTGAGAACTCTGAAAGATGGAGATAAAATTAAGATAGATAATTCCTCCAAATTAAAAACCGAAAAAGAGAAATCTTAGGATTTATGCTGATAAAAACCGAAGATTTGTGGAAAGTCTATGAACTGGGAGCCGAAAAAATCCCGGCGGTCCAGTCCGTAAATTTAAGCGTTCAAAAAGGGGAATATATTGCCATTATGGGTCCTTCCGGGTCCGGCAAATCTACTCTGATGAATCTAATCGGCTGCCTGGATACCCCTACTAAAGGCAAGTATTTTCTCAATGGGAATCTGGTCAGCGAAATGAACGACGACCAGCTGGCCTATATCAGAAACAAAGAGATTGGCTTTGTGTTTCAGACCTTTAATCTTTTGCCCCGGGCTACGGCTCTGCACAATGTGGAGTTGCCCCTGATTTACAACGGCACCGATGCCGCAGCCAGAATCCAGAAAGCCAAAGATGCCTTGAAACTGGTGGATCTGGCGGACCGCATGTATCACAAACCCAACGAACTTTCCGGGGGACAGAGACAGAGGGTGGCCGTGGCCAGAGCTCTGGTGAATAGCCCCTCGATTATCTTGGCGGATGAGCCGACCGGAAATCTGGATACCGCTACCGGTATTGATATTATGAAACTTTTTGACAGATTACATAAACAAGGGAATACGGTTATACTTATTACTCACGAGCACGATGTTGCCAGCTATGCAGACCGGATTATCCACATCCGGGACGGTAAAATAGAAAAAGAAGAGAAAGTAGTTAAATAAAAGTGTCTCCGCAGCAAGTAATTCCGCGTTTATTGTCATTTTTAAGAAATCTCAGCGAATCTATCAAGCAGGCCTTGTCCTCTCTGAGAGCCAACAAGCTCCGAGCTCTTTTGACCCTGGTGGGAGTGATTATCGGGGTGATGACCATTATTGCAGTGGTGTCCATCATCAGCGGGATGAATAGATACGTGGCCGGACAATTGGCTACTTTGGGTCCCACTACTTTTTTTATTGATAAATGGGGGCTGGTGATGTCGGAGGACGCATGGTGGACCGCCATGAAGAGAAAAGAGCTGAATTTGGATGATATGAGAGCGGTTGCCTCCGGCTGTCCTTCCTGCAAGGAGGTAGGGGCTCTGGCCCAGACCAATCAAAAGGTAAAATACCGCAATCAGCATTTGAATGATGTTGAAGTCAAGGGGATTACCGCCAACATGGAAAAAATTACGGATATCATCACTGAATCCGGCTACTCTCCGACTGAATTTGATGTGGACCACCGCCGTCAGGTGGCTTTGATCGGCTGGGAGCTTAAAGATAAATTGTTCGGAGCCATTGACCCTCTGGGAAAGGATATCAAAATCGGTGACCATTATTTTACGGTAATCGGAGTTGCCAAAAAAAGAGGTTCCTTTTTGGGTGAAAATCAGGATAACTTTGTTCGCATTCCCATCACCACCTTTCATAAGCTCTTTTTCGAAAACAGAACACGTTGGAATTACTGGTTCGCCATCTTTATCAAAGCCGCAGATTACAAATCTGTGGAGAAGGCTCAGGACGAAGCCCGCTTGATATTGAGAGCCAGGAGGCATCTCAAATACCATGATGCCGATGATTTCGGTATCAAGTCTTCGGAGACATTTCTGGATCTTTGGAAAAATTTTACCTTCGCGGCTTTTTTTGTCATGATTATCATTTCTTCCATTGCTCTGGTGGTGGGTGGAATCGGGATTATGAACATCATGCTGGTTTCGGTCCGGGAGAGAACCAAAGAAATTGGCATACGCAAAGCGGTAGGTGCCAAAAGAAAAAACATTCTCTGGCAGTTTTTAGCTGAGTCCGCCACTATCTCGATGGTGGGAGGAATTATAGGCATTCTGGTCGGTTTTTCCATTGCCAAAATTATATCCCTGACCGTCGGTCTACCCTCCACGGTTTCAGCAGTGTCTGTCATAGCCGGAATTGCGATGTCTTTCTCAGTAGGAATGTTTTTCGGGGTTTACCCAGCCATGAAGGCAGCTAAAATGGACCCCATTGAAGCTTTGAGATATGAATAGTTTTTCTTTTTTAACAATATGCCTGGCTTCGCCTAAAATATGACCACTTCTGAAATCAAAGACGGAATCTTGATGGCTTTTCAGGCTCTGATGGCTAACAAATTGAGAGCCTCCTTGACCATTTTGGGAGTCTTGATTGGGGTTTGGACTGTCATGGCAATGGTTTCAGTTATTCAGGGCTTAAACGATTCTATGGCCGGCCAGATTCAGTCCTTGGGGTCTAACATAATCTATGTTTCCAAGAATGAACTGGTCAGTTTCGGAAACTGGACCGAGGAGCAGAGAAACCGTCCCGGGATTACCCTGGAGGACGCTATCGCCATAAAGGAGCTGTGCCCCAGCGTAGGAGCAGTCTCCCCTGAAAACCATTACTGGAATCCGGAAGGAAACCAGGTTAAGTACCGTAATAATGAAGCCCGACGGCCGGCTTTTGTGGGAGTGATGCCGGATTACGAAATAGTCAACAACTCCTTTGTAACCGAGGGAAGATTTTTTACCGAATCGGATGTCCATTTTAAGGCTTATGTATGTGTGATCGGGTATGACGTGAGAGAAGCTTTATTCTCGGAATCCGAGGACCCTATCAGCAAAGAGGTAACCGCCAATGGTGATAAATTTACGGTGGTAGGGGTGATGGAAAAGAAGAGGGCCTTTTTAGGAGAGTCGCAGAACAACTTTGTGGTAATTCCTTATGGCACTTTCAAGAAATTACACCCGGAAGAAATCGAATTATCCCTGGCAGTGCGCCCCCAAACACCTGAGTTGATCGATAAAGCCATAGATGAAATCGAGGATGTTATGCGCAGACGGCGGGGAGTCCCAGCTGATAAACCCAATAATTTTGCGGTTTCGACTCAGGAAGATTTAATGGATGTTTACAAAAAAATAACAGCCGCCATTTACGGAGTGATGGTTTTGATTTCTTCCATCGGGCTCTTTGTGGGTGGTGTAGGTGTAATGAATATAATGCTGGTAACGGTAACTGAAAGAACCAGGGAAATCGGTATTCGAAAAGCGATTGGGGCTAAAAGGAGAAACATTCTGTGGCAGTTTTTGATTGAAGCTATGACACTAACCGGGGTAGGGGGAGTTATGGGAATTGTCATAGGAATTTTGACCGGGTTATTGGTAAACGCCGCTACCCCTCTGCCGGCCAGCATTTCTTTATTCTGGGTTATTTTGAGTTTCAGCTTCGCCGTGGGGGTGGGTTTAATTTTCGGAATATATCCGGCTTACCGGGCCGCCAAACTGGACCCCATTGTGGCTTTGAGATATGAGTGAGCCAAAGATAAGTTTCTGTCTTAATGTTTTTTAATTTTCCTTTCTTTTCTCCCCGTAATATATATAGAGATTATCTAAACTATTGCCTTAGACACGAATTTTTAATATATTTATGCAGAGGCGAAATTGCTAAAGCCGCTTAAAGTAAGTCTAATTTTGCTGCTGTTAATTTGTACGCTTGAGCCCGGACTCACACTGGGCCAGGTGGAGATGGATTTCGGCACCGGCTCCCCTCAGACTCCCTTTTTGGTCGATTTTGCTGCTTTTAGACAAGAAAATTTAGACCAAGTTCGTCTGGAAGTCTATTACAAGATTTTCAACGACCACTTGTCCTTTGTAAAAAAAGACGATGT
>JBIOYE010000132.1:0-10812 GCA_044870015.1 Candidatus Zixiibacteriota bacterium | reverse complement strand
GATACTTAAAGGAACTCCAATCTGGTTATTGAAACTCTCCTTAGCTTTCAGGACTTTGTATCTGGAAGAAAGAACCTGGGCAATCATCTCCTTGGTGGTGGTCTTGCCATTGGTGCCGGTCACCGCCACCACTTTAAGGTCTAATTTCTGCCGGTACCACTTGGCTATTTCTTGCAGGGCTTTTTTGGAATCTTCCACCAAACCTATCGGGATTGTCAAATTCTCCGGAACTTTATTCAATTTGCTTTTTTCCACTAGAATTGCCTTAGCCCCTTTTTGGGCCGCCTCCTGGATAAAATCATGTCCGTCAAATTTTTCCCCCTGTACAGCTACAAAAAGATTTCCTTTTTGCAGGGTGCGGGTATCGATGGAAATCCCCTGGATCAGCTCTCCGTTTCCGTTCTGGGCTTCTCTTAGGGCTTTGCCATTGGCAAACTTTCCTAATTCTTTTAAGGATAAGCTAAACATTTTTGTACCCCTTTTGGGCTAAAATTTCTTCCACGCTCTTTTTATCCGAGAAGTGGTATTTCTTATCTTTTATAATCTGGTAATCCTCATGCCCTTTCCCGGCCAAAATCAAGGTGTCATCTTCTTTCAGATAGCTGACCGCTTTGGCAATGGCTTTCTTTCTATCCATCACAACTTCATAGTTTTTCTCCTTCATCCCGGATATAATATCTCTGGAAATTCTCTGGGGGTCTTCGGAGCGGGGATTATCAGTAGTGAGAATCACGAAGTCCGCCTTATCTGATGCAATTTTCCCCATCACCGATCTTTTCCCTTTATCCCGGTCACCTCCACAGCCGAAAACGATTACAATTTTACCGGAAGTTAGCTCCCGGGCCGTCTGCAAAATCATCCGGAAGGCTTCCGGGGTATGGGCGTAGTCGATTAGGACGTTGAAAGGTTGCCCGAATTTCACGGTCTGTATTCGACCGGTGACATTTTTTACCTTCTCTAATCCCTCTTTGATAGCGTCTGGCTTAAGCCCGGAGGCATATCCCACGGCCCAGCTGGCTAAAGAATTGTAAAGATTGAATCTGCCTAAAAGTTGCAGGTTTAATTCCTGGATTCCCTTAGGAGTTTTGAACTCGATAAAAGAGCCGTCCCAGCCTAGATTATAGTAAAGAGGATGGAAATCAGCCGTTTTATCTTCCAAAGCGTAAGTCAGATTTTTGACTTTGGATTTTTTGTAAAAAATCTTCCAGTTTTTATCATCTTTATTGAGAATGGCAAACTTATCTTTACCTTTTAAAGATTCGAACAGCATACTCTTGGTATCTCTATAATTTTTCATGGTCTTGTGAAAATCCAGATGCTCCCGGTTTAGATTGGTGAAAACCGCGATATCAAAATCGATTCCTGCCACCCGGTTTAAAGCTAAGGAATGAGAGGAGACCTCCATCACCACATTTTTGACTTTTTCTTTTTGCATCTCATAAAACATCTGCTGCAAATCCAAAGATTCCGGAGTGGTGTTGGTAGCTGGAATTTTTTTACCATCTATGAGATAGGCGATGGTCCCGATTAGTCCGGTTTTTTCTCCGGCTTCTTCTAAAATAGATTTGATTAAATAAGTGGTGGTGGTTTTACCGTTGGTACCGGTGACTCCGATAACATTCAATTTTTGGCTGGGATAATTGAAGAATCTATTGGACAGCTGGGCTAAGCTCAAGCGGGAGTCTGGTACCAGAATCTTGGCCGGTGCCTGGTAATCTCCATTTTGCTCCGCCACAACAGCGCAGGCCCCTTTTCTGATGGCTTCTCGGATATATTTGTGACCATCCTGTCTGAAACCGGAGATAGCCACGAATAAATCATTTTTTTTCACTTTTTGAGAATTATAGGCGATCCCTCTGACCTTCAGGCCCAAATTTCCGTCCACCTTCTTGGTTGATAAATTCTTAATTAAATTTCTTAGAATAACTTGAGGGCTCATTTTGGGCTTTGACATTCAAAGTAAATTTTGGTTTTACCCTGTAAGAAAGAGCCGGCTTTGGGTATCTGCTTGCTTACTAAACCGGAGCCGGAAAACTGAAAAGAAATTTTCTTGTTATTCAGAACCGCCATAGCTTCTCTAGCCGTCAAGCCCACTAAATTGGGAACCACCATTTTTTCCAAATTTTCTACTGCTACTTGAGTTTCTTTGGCAACAGATGAAGTTTCCAAAACTTTTGGCCGGGGATGTTCCTCTTCTGCATAAGCCAAATTCACCAAACCCATTTTACTCTCCTCCGGCTGAAAATCCGACTCGGCTCTGGTAAAGGACTCCTTTTGGATCTGTAGTTTGCGAATCGGGTTTTCCGGCAGAGATATCAACTTGGTCACAATCTTTTTGAAAACCGGGGCTGCTACATGACCACCTAAATGTTCTCCCTTAGGAGAATCGATTAAAATCAGACCGACTATCTGCGGATTGGCAGAAGGGAAAAAGCCCACAAAACTGGCTATATATTTCCCTATCTCATATCCTCGGCTTCCGACCTTCGGTTTTTGAGCAGTACCGGTTTTTCCAGCAATGGAAAAGTCCGCTAATTTGGCATTCTGCCCGGAGCCCAACTCCACCGCTTCCTGTAAGAAGTTGGTCAGAGTGGAAGCGGTCTTTTGGCTGATGGCTCTTTTTACCGGGGTAGGTTGAAATTGCATAATCGGGTCATCGTTTTCATCCAGAATGGCTTTTATCATATACGGTTTCATCAGAATCCCGCCGTTGGCTAAAGCGGCATAAGCCCGGATTAACTGCAGAGGGGTGACTGCCACACCCTGCCCGATGGCAATATTGGCCAAACCGATTTCCGACCATCTGGCGGGAGGTGTAATGTACCCCTTGGATTCACCCGGTAAATCGATACCGGTCGGTTCACAAAAACCGAATCTCTGGGCATAATCATACAGCAAATCTTTGCCTACTTCTTTGGCCACCTTGGAGATGGCGATATTGCTGGAATGCACCACCGCTTCCCTGAAGGTCAGCCATCCTTTCTTTTTTACGTCATGCAGAGTGTGTTTGCCAATCTTATATTTCCCCATTTCAGCATAAATCAAATCTTCCGGCTTTTTGAGATTCTGCTCCAAGGCTGCCGCGGTCACCACTATTTTGAAGGTGGACCCAGGCTCCAGCTGGTCGGCTATGACTCTGTTTTTGAAAGGAACATCTTTGCCGGGTTGATAATAATCACAAGCCAAAATCTCGCCAGTATGAGGGTCAATGAAAATTCCCATGCCGGATTGGGAGGAGGTGGAATCGACAGCTTTTTTAAGTTCCTCCTCCAAAATCCATTGCAGTTGGCTGTCCAAAGTCAAAACCAGACTCTTGCCGTTGGAAGATTTGACAATCGGATAGGGCTTCAATTCATATCCTCTTCCCAGGGCATCTTTTTGCAAAATGGCTTGGCCGTCTTTTCCGGCTAAAATGGAATCGTAAGCCAGCTCAATTCCCGCCAACCCTTTGTTATCGATATCCGTGAAGCCGATTAAATCTTTGGCTAATTTATCTTGGGGATAAACTCTCTTGACTTCAGTCCGACTGTAAATTCCTTTCAGGTTCAGTTTTTTAATCAGGCTGGCCTGGTTTTTTTCCACCTGTCTTTCCACCCAAGAGAACTGGGTCGGTTTCAAAAAATCCTGTTTTATTTCCGAAGCCGGTTTATTCAGAACCGAACTTAGCTTATAAGCGGTGGCTTCCGGGTTGCGGATGCTGTCCGGCACTGCAAAGAAAGATTCGCAGGGAAGATTTAAAGCCAGCTGTTCCCCGTTGCGGTCATAAATTATCCCTCTTTCGGCCGGGAGATTGATGGTCAGAAGAGTCTGCCGGGAGGCTTTTTGCTGGTAGAATCCGCTATTTAGAACCTGGATATAGAATAGCCGCAAGATTAGAACCACCCAGAAAGCCATCCCCAAAATAAAAATCAGACGGACCCTTTTTTTGGAGCTGGCCAAAAATAGATTTTGCTCCTTGACCATTATTTTCTCTCCACCGCGTTGGAACTGGAAACTGTCAGGTTTTCCATCAAGTTGCTTTTAAATTGTTCCAGTCTTTGGGTCAAAGTTAATTCCGGGTCCTGGGGTTGGGTATGTTCGGCAATCAGCTGAATCTGATTCAAAGTGGAATAATGCATATCCAGCTTCTCCGTGGCTATTTTTTCGATCCATCCCCCCTGAGACAAATCAGCCACATCCAAGGACAGATACTGGTAAACTTTCTTCTGTTCGGCCATCTGGGTTTTCAAATCTCCGATGGCCTTGGATAGCTGGACTACTTCCATTCTCTGCCAGATATAGACCAACGCCAGACATACCAGAGTGAATAAACTGGCCGCGAAAATCTTATGAAAAGAGGATTTTTCCTCTTTTTTTCTTCGGTTTCTTCTCATATCTTTACCCCCACTCTTAATTTGGCACTGCGCGATTTAGGGTTTGATTTTTTTTCTTTTTCAGTTGGCACAATTGGTTTTTTATTTAGAATTTTTAACTCCGGTTTAGTGCCGCAGATACAAACCGGCAGGGTCGGCGGGCATTTGCATCCTTGGGCCAGCTCTCTAAAACTTTCTTTGACGATTCTATCCTCCAAAGAATGATAGGATATTATGGCCAATCTTCCCTGCGGCTTTAAAAATTTGACCGCAGTTTCAATCCCTTTTTTCAGTTCTTCTAATTCCTGGTTGACTTCCATTCTTAGCGCCTGAAACACTCTGGCTAAAGATTTAATTACATTGACCCGGACAACTTTCTCTACCATATTTCTCAAATCTGCAGTGGTTTTAATCTCGGCTTTATTATTTTTAAGAGCTCTGGCTATCTTTTTGGCGAATTTTTCTTCCCCGTAATTTTTAAAAATCCAGACCAGTTTTTCTTCCGAATATCTGTTGACCACATCATAAGCAGTCAAAGACTGTTTTCTATCCATTCTCATATCCAGAGGTCCCTCTTTCAGGTAGCTGAATCCCCGCTCTTGAGTCTCTATCTGCCAGCTGCCCATCCCTATATCAAACAAAAAGCCGGAGATCTGGCTTATGTTTTGTAGTCTCAAAAAATCCTCTAATTTGCTAAAGTAAGCTTGGGCTAAAACCACCTGGTTTTCAAATCCTTTTAGGGTTTTTTTGGCCACCCATAGGGCTTCCTGGTCCCGATCTGTTCCTATCAGCTTTCCTTCCGGGTTTAGTCTGTTTAAGATTCCCAAACTGTGTCCTCCATATCCTACTGTAGCATCCAGGTAAGTACCCGACTTGTCAGTGATTAAATTTTCCAAAACCTCATCCAGTAAAACCGGTTTATGGACCAAAACATCCGTCATTAAAACAGAATTTTTTCAGCCACCTGTTCGTAGGTCTGGTCTGACTGCTTTAAGTATTTTTCGAAGATTTCGGGGTTCCAGATTTCAATTCTCTGCAGGGCACCTAAAATTAGGACTTCCTTATCTATGTTGGCTAATTTCAACAGGTTCTGGGGTATGGCGATTCTCCCCTGACCGTCTAGATTGGCGTCACTGGCATTGGATAGTAGAATCCGGATAAAGAGTCGGTGATGGCTTTGGGTGAAAGATAAGCTCCTTAATTTCTCCTCAATTTTTTCCCATTCATCCAAAGCAAAGACAAATAAACATTCCTCCAAGCCCCGCGTAACTACAAAAGAGTCATAGGAGCTGCCAGCCGTGGCTTTGCGTAATTTGGCCGGAATGTTTACCCGACCCTTATGGTCTAAGGTAAATTTATATGAACCTTTAAAAGCTGTCATTTTGCTTAAAATCTCCCACTCTTTACCACTTTATCCCACTATGAAAGCAGTTAATTTGATTTTTGTCAAGGAAAAAATTGTAGGAATTGAAGAAAATATAAGCTTAAGAAAGACTACGAATTAGGGAGATATTTTGAGCTGAAAAATAAGCCAAAAACTTTGTATCAACCGAAATCCAAAACATTAGAGGGTTTTTGTTACTTGAGAAGATAAACCTCTAATCTACAAGAGGTTAAATAGTAAGCTTGTCTTTGCGGGAGAAAATTTTTTAAGAAAATTGAAAGTTATTCTCATCAGGGAGGAGATAAACAGGCCTAACCCAAAGGGTAACAATAAAATTCCCTTCAAGCCGGAACTATGATATTTTTTTAAATAAAAAAAATGACCCCAGTGGGATAGGATAATTTTTTTGACTTTTACCTGACCAGTGGAGGCACCCTCGGCATGAAATATCTTGGCTTCCGGGTAAAAATAAATTTTCCAGCCGGCTTGTTTGATTCGGTAGCAAAAATCTACGTCATTGTAAAACAGAAAAAACCTTTCATCCATAAGACCAATCTGGTCAATTACCTTTTTTCTGATAAGTAGTGCCGAACCCATCGGCTGCTCAACCTCCCTGGTACTTCTAAAATCAAATCCCCCCATTTTCCAGGCCCCAAAAATCTTACTTTTGGAAAACAATCTAGACAGACCAGTTAGCTCCCACAGCAAAAGTTTATAATTGGGGAATCTCCTGCAAGATGGCTGAATTTGCCCCTCAAAATCAACTAACTGCGGACCCAAAGCTCCGGCTTCTGGGGTTTTTTCCATAAAATCTCGCATTTTTTTTAAGCTATTTTCTGTAATTTCAGTATCCGGATTTAGGAGTAGAATATAATTTCCTTGGGCAATTTTTAAACCCTGATTACAGCCTTTGGCATATCCCAGATTGGAAGGATTTTGTATTAGCTTTATTTGTGAATTATATGCTTTAAGAATTTCCAGCGTTTTGTCTTTAGAAAAATTATCTACTACTATGGTTTCTATTTTTAGATCAGCGGAAGTGGCCAGAATTGAATCCAGGCATATTTTAATCCATTCTTCCGAATTCCAGGTAACTATGATGACGGAAATATCTATCTGGCTCATTTATAAATTGAGACCTTTCCTATTTTAGTTTTAAGTTGATAGTTTTTCTCTATAACAGGATAAAACTCTTCCAGGCCGCCTTCCCAAATCACCACCAGCTTGGCTTTTCTCTCTTCTAGAAGTTTTTGAATCTCCGACTGCTTAGCCAAATTTAAACTTTTGACTTTATTTTCCTCTAAAAAAGGAGTCACCTCATAGCCGCAGGTCCTCATTCCCTCAATTCCTTCTCTTTTGGAAAATACCAAATATCCGGGCCAGACCGAAAGAATTTTATCCTGGAGTGTAGTCGATGAGCGAATAACCGAGACAACGCTTTTCACTTCTGATATTTTGAAAAACCGGTCCCTTTCTCTAACTCCTAAAATAAAGACCAGGAAAAAAGGAATCAAAGTGAGCACATAATAAATTCCGCTTCCCCACTTAAATATAGGATTTATACTCGGTCTGTTCTGATACATCCAATTTAAAATAGCTGAAAATCCAAATGCTGAAAGAATTAAAACATAAGGCAGAGCCTGCTCATAATATTGAAATTGAGTGGGGGTGGCTAAAAAGTAAATTATTACTAAGACCATCGCAAAAATAAAAGCTATTTTACCCGGTCTGAAATTATTTTTAAACGACCACCATATGCCACAAACAGCCAAAACTATTAAAAGTAAATTTTGAGGATAAAATATAAATTTTCCCAAAACCAAAAATTTTTGCATAACTCCCATTTGAACTACTTCTTTTCCCCAGGTTTGATGATAAGTAAAATTATTGAAGATAAATACCCAGGGATTTTTAAAGAAAAAAACTAGAGATGGGATAGAGGAAATTAAAGCACCTGAAAATAAGCCCAAGATAGATTTAAATCTATTCGGTATCTGATAGAAAAACAAAATTACCACAACCTCCAGAATAAAAATCACCAAAAAAGTAGCCCTGAAATTAAAAGCCAAACCGATAAACAGACCGGTCCAGAAAAGATTAGATTTTTTTTGGTTCAAGAAAAGGAAGTTGCTCAAAAAAATGAGCGAAAGAAACCCAAATAAATCCGACCAGACATAAGTTTTGACAACCGGATGATAAACTAAAAAAAACGCGTTGAAGGTGTAAAAAAAGTAAAGCCACAAGGAGCTTTTAGATGCTGTGGTTATCCGTCGGTAATAAAAAAATAAGAGCAAACCTAAAATCAAACTGATCAACAGAGAAATTAATCTGCCCAAAAATAGTGAATTTATTCCCCAGTCAGCAATCGGGGCAAAGACAAAAGGGAGCGAGGGAGCTTGAGGATAAAAAAAATCAAAATATGGCGTTTGCCCTTGTTTAACTAAGTAAGCCGAATTCAAATATAATCCTTCATCCGCATCAACAAAGCGAAAGAAGATGAAAGCTAAACCTAAAACAATTTGAAAAAAGAGAAGGCCGAAGAAAATTAATTTTTCTGGTTTAGTCATTATTTTGGGCAACCCGATTGAATACCTCTGCCAATTTATCTGTCAAATTTCTTCTTTCAAATTGTTTCAATTTTTCCTGGTCGAGCTCAACTTTTAATTCACCGTTGGCCCATTTTCTGAAATAATCCTTCAAAATCTGTTTAATTCCGGAAATGTTTTTGGGACTCACAATCACTCCGGCCTTGGTTTCTTTTATCAAAGAAGCCGCCTCACCCGAAGGTGGTAAAATCCCCAGAATCGGTCTTCCGGACCTGAAGTATTCAAAAATTTTACCGGTGGTTAAAACTTCTGCCCCCGGTGAATCGGTAGTAATCAGTAGCAAAGCAGACGCTGAAGCTAAATACTTCAAACTTTCTCTATGATTCAGATAACCCTTCAATTCAATCATATTTTCCAAGCCATTTTTTTGAATTAATTCACGAAGATTAAAATCCAAAGCCATTCCGACGTGAATAAATTTAACCTGATTTTTGAATTCGGTAATCTCCTGAGATAGCTCGGACAGGGCTTGAAAAAAGGAAATTGGGTCATTTATCCGGTTAAAAGTTCCTAAATAGACGATGGTGAAGTTTTCGGGTTTTTCCTCTCTGAAATTATTGAAATCTTCTTCGTCGTAGCCATTCGTGATCACGGCTGTGCTTAAAACTTTCGGATATCTATTCTGCAAAAGGGTCTGAATTTGCTCATTGACTGTGACAACTGAAGCAGCATTATCCAAAATCTTCCTTTCCAATTTTTTCTGAACCCACCTGTGCAAAAAAGTGGGCGCTTTTTCTTCCAAAGAAGTTTCCCAGCTATCCCGGAAGTCGACCACCAGAGGCACCTTTAGAAATTTTTTCAAAAACAAACCTACTAAATGAGAAGTCGGAGGAGGAGAGGTGGAAAAAATCAAATCTATTTTATTTTTTTTAGCAATATTTAATCCTTTGATCACTGCCAAAAATAACCAGCCGATTTTGTTGTCTGGGAAGAAAATGAATTTAGAGAGCTTAGCTTTGAAGGGAGAAGTTTTCTTAAAGTCACCGGAGTAATTTTTTTTTCTTCTAAATGGTCTTTTTAAAAGATAAATTGCTCTCAAAGGGTCCAAGGAACCGCTTCTGAAAATTTTGGTATCTTTCGGGATTTCCTCCAATAGGGAAATGTCGCGAACCGGGTACTGGATATTTTTTACCGTCAGAACCATCGGCTCCCAGTCCAGTTGAGGCAAATATTTCACAAATTTCGAAACCCTTTGAACACCAGCTCCTCCCACAGGTGGAAAGTAGTAGCTTATGACCAAAACTTTTTTCATTTTTTATTTTCCACCAGCTCTATAAATTTTTGCTCGATTTTTTTCAAATTCTCCTCTAAGTTGGCTTTTTCCTTAACCGAATTTAAATTTTTTTCAGTCCAATTTTGATATTTCTCATAATTTTGCACGACTTCCACAATTTTTTTTGCCAAAATTTCCGGCCTGCCAGTTGGCACTAAATATCCATTTTCACCGTCCTTAATCCATTCCTGGTTGCCGGGAATATCCGTCACAATTGGTATCAACTGACAAGCCATCGCCTCCAAAAGTGAAACCGACGTGCTGTCCGAAAGTGAAGTGGAAACATATATGTCAGAATTTTGGAAATGATGCATCAATTCCGTTTGAGAAAGTTTTCCAAAAAACTTTACTTTGTCTGCAATTTTTAATTTTTCGGCTAATTGAACCAATAAATCTTTCTGCGAACCCTCTCCTCCGATTAAAAATTCAATTTGTTGGCCTGCTCTCTTTAAACAATGCGGAATGGCCTCAATCAAAAGAGAAATATTATATAACGGTTCCAATTGCCTTATGCTGATTACTTTAAGAATCTTTTTGTTTGAGATGGACTGTCTTGCAGAAGAACACAAAAACTCTGCTGAAACTCCCATAGGATAAGTTAATATTTTATTTTCAGGAACTTTCAATTTAGCAATTTCGGATGTGAGGTAAAGGGAATCTGAAGTGACCAAATCCGCTTTTATCAAAACAAGTTTTGCTCTCTTTTTGTGTAAGAAAGATTTATTGGCCGAAATCAGAATGTCCGAACCCCAGCTGGTGACCACTAACGGCTTTCTGTTCAATCTGGCACCAATCCAGCCATAATTGGGGATAAAATGAGCGCTGATAATATCTGGATTTATCTTCTCCACAATTTTTTTGATTTGAGGCACGGACAGAAAATATTTCAAGAATCCGGTTTTGATTTTAGAGGGGATAAAAAACTTTTCACAATTTATATTTTCAGCCGGCTCCAAAGAAATTAAGAAGACCTGGTGTCTTTTTTTGGAAAAAAAATCAATCCATCTCCGGATATGAATAGAGCGGGCATCGGCCAGAAATAGAATCTTCATAAAAACTTTCGGACTACCTTTTGAATTTTGCCTAAGGCGGACTTTTTTTCGTAAAAAAAATAGTTTTTTCTTTCACCACCCCACTCTTCTTTGAATCTGATTAACCCTTCTGGTTCTTGGGGAGAACCGCCTAAATTATAAAATT
>JBIOYE010000131.1:0-7922 GCA_044870015.1 Candidatus Zixiibacteriota bacterium | reverse complement strand
ACCGTAAAGAAATTTTAAGATTTCAGCGCAAAAAGTAAAAGTTATGCCAATTCCGGCTGTCAGCGCCTGGAAAATATTTAATTTAATTCTTATGGCTACCGGGCCCACTCCGATTTTACCTATCTCTTTGGGGGTGCCGGTTTCATCTAGGACCTTCTCTTTTTTGGTCAAAACCTCTTTTTCAAAAACCTGACCCCCTCTTTTCCATTTGACTGAAATCTTTTTCTCCGGCTGTCTGTGGATTAAATCCGACATCTCTTTGAAGTTTTTCACCGGAATGCCGTTTACGGAAAGTATTTGGTCATTCTCTTTGATACCGGCTAACTGGGCCGGAGACCCTTCGGCCACTATGCCTACTATGGTCTGGTCATCCCGCACTTCCTGCTTTCCGGCGAAGAAGAAAATTCCCCAGAAAAACAGAATGGCCAAAAAGAAATTCATGGCCGGACCGGCTAAAATCACCAGAGCCCGGGTCAGAATCGGCTTAGAATGAAACTCCCAGGGCTGGCCCGAGATTTCATCCGGATTTTCTCCGGCTAATTTGACGTAGCCACCTAAAGGAATCCAGGAGATCATATATTCGGTCTCCCCGATTTTTTTACCTATCATTTTGGGAGGGAAACCTAAGGAAAATCTCTCGACCCTTACGCCTGATTTTTTGGCCACCAAGAAATGCCCTAATTCATGCACAAAAACCAGAATTCCCAAAACGAACAAAGTTGATAAAATAGTGGTCATCTTATGCTTTGATTAAAGTCAAGGTTTTTTCTCTTCCCCAAAGGTCTGCTTTTAAAATATCGTCCAATCCGGGGGCAGAAATTACCGAGTGAGAAGATAATACTTCTTCTACTATGGAGCAAATTCGGCTGAAAGGTATCTTTTCTTCCAGAAAGCAATTGACCGCCACCTCATTGGCGGCATTCAAAACTGCCGGAGCGGTTCCTTTTAATCTTAAAGCTTCATACCCTAATTTCAGGGCTGGGAATTTCTCCGTATCCGGAGGCTGGAAAGTTAAATTTTTTACACTGGATAGGTTGAACCCGTTGCTGGTAGCAACTTTTCTTTCCGGGTAAAATAAAGCGTATTGGATTGGTAGTTTCATATCGGTGGGTCCCATCTGGGCGATGATGGAGCCGTCCACGAATTCCACCAGAGAGTGGACAATTGACTGGGGGTGAATGACCACTTTAATTTTCTCAGGAGCCACATTGAATAACCAGTGGGCTTCTATGATTTCCAAGGCTTTGTTCATCAGGGTGGCTGAATCTACGGTAATTTTCTTCCCCATCTTCCAGGTAGGGTGTGCTAGAGCATCTGAAACTTTGATTTTATCAAAATCTTTTTTGCCCCGGTTTAGAAAAGGCCCTCCGGAAGCGGTTAAAAAGAGATTTTTCACCTCCTCTTTTTTACCGGAAAAAAGGCACTGAAAAATCCCGGAATGCTCGCTGTCTATGGGTAAAATCTGGGTCCTTTTCTCTTGGACTTTTCGGGTTACTAATTCACCAGCCATAACCAAGACTTCTTTGTTAGCCAAAGCCAAAGTTTTTCCATATTCAATGGCTGTCAGACTGGGAAGTAGACCTACCGAGCCCACCAGACCGTTGATTACCATATTAATCTCTGGTTCAGAGACCATTTCTTTTAGACCCTCTATCCCAAAAAGAAGCTGGGTGCCGGTAATTTTATTCTTTAAAGTCTGGTAACTTTTTTCATCCGTTACTGCAACAAATTTGGGCTTATGCTTTTTAATCTGGGCTTCCAGAAGTTCTATGTTAGAATGAGCCGAGAGCCCCACTACCCTGAATTCTTGGGGGAACTGCTCTATGACTTCCAGCGTATTTTTACCGATAGAGCCGGTAGAGCCGAGAATTACTAAGTCTTTCATATATTCAATATAAAAGTCTTGCTTGCTTTTTCCAAGTAAAATAGATTTAAGAAACCCCCCTTATAAACATTTGACTTATTGGCAATAATTTCTTTATTAAATTTCGTTTTAGTTAATGGTTATGGGCATATTCAAGCAAAGTTTAGCTGGTTTAAAAAAGCTAAAAGAGATACGCAAATTACGTTTCAAGGATATAAAGAAAAAAGGGAAAAAGTTTCTCTTGGCCATAATTTTATTTTATTTGATCCGGGACCTAATCCTGTATGTCATCATCCCCGGTTTAATCTTTTTCAGCGTTTGTGGCAATTAGACTTCTCATGCTTCTCCATAAAAACTCAATCGAGCTTGTAATTGGAATTTTGTTGCTTTTATCCCTCTCTTTTGCCCAGGAGGTCAAAGACGTCCATTTAAGAAATATCAAGCAACTGACTTTCGGAGGGGAAAATGCCGAGGCCTATTTTTCCCCAGACGGGGAAAATATAATTTTTCAGTCCACCCGGAATGGATACGGATGTGACCAGATTTATACCATGACTGCTAAAGGTAAAAAAGTGAAGCTGGTCTCCACCGGCAAAGGCCGATGCACCTGTGGCTTTTTCTCACCGGACGGAAAGAATATTATCTTTGCCTCTACTCATTTAGAAGAGGATTCCTGCCCTCCTAAACCGGATTATTCAAAGGGTTATGTCTGGCCCTTGTATATGACATATGAGATTTATCTCACTAAACCGGATGGGTCTAACTTAAAAAGACTGACCGATTCTTACGGCTATGACGCCGAATGTGTTTTTTCTCCGGACGGGAAGAAGATTTTGTTCACATCAGATAGAGACGGAGATTTAGAGCTGTACGAAATGGACACCGAAGGCAAAAATACCAAAAGGTTGACTAATTCTCCCGGGTATGACGGAGGCTCTTTTTATTCTCCGGATGGCAAGCTGATATGCTTCAGAGCCCAGGTGATTAAAGATTCGGTGGAGCTGAAAGATTACCAAAATCTTTTAGGACAGGGGTTAATTCGACCCACCAAGTTAGAGCTCTTTATTATGAACTCGGACGGAACCAGAAGAAAGCAGATAACCAATAATGGAGCCGCCAATTTCTGCCCCTATTTTACTCCGGATGGTAATAAAATCATATTTTCATCTAACATGCATAACCCCCAAGGCAGGAATTTTGAGCTTTATTTAATCAAGATTGACGGGACCGGACTGGAGCAAATAACCTTCAATGATGTATTCGATGCTTTTCCCATGTTTTCTTCGAATGGTAAGAAATTGGTCTTCGCCTCCAATCGAAATGGCAAGGTTAAGGGTGAGACCAATATTTTCATATCCGACTGGGTGGAGTAAAATAAATTTAAGCATGAACACGGATTTAGTAAAATATTATGCCCTCAGAGCCAAAGAGTATGAAAAAATTTATTATAGACCAGAAAGACAGGCCGAAATTTCTCGGCTGTGTCAGTTTTTGAAAGAGGAGTTCAGAAATCTAAACTTACTTGAAATCGCCTGCGGGACCGGATACTGGACCCGAATCATTTCGGAGACAGCCAAATCTATTGTGGCAGCCGATATCAACCCGGAAATGCTGGAAATTGCCCAAGACAAAAAATATCCGAACTCCAATGTCAAATTTTTAATCTCGGATATTTTCAAAATGGATAATCTCAAGGTAACATTTGAAGCCGGCTTCGGAGGATATATCTGGTCACATATTCCTGTTCAGGATTTGCCCCAATTTTTAAATAAATTCCAGCAGAAAATTAAAAAAGGTGGAAAAATAATTTTCATCGACAATAATTACCTTCCGGAGTATAGTAATCCTACGGTAAAGCAGGATGAATACGGCAATGGGTTTCAGGAAAGAAAGCTGGAGGACGGAACCTCCCACCGGGTCTTGAAAAATTACCCGGAAAAAGATTTCCTGCTGAAAATGTTAAAGAAAATCGGTAAAAACATAAAACATCAAAGTTGGAAATTTTATTGGACTATAAGTTATGAAACTAATTAAAAGAAACTCTCTTTATATTTTTTTAATTCTGGTCTCAATTTTAATTCTCCGTTGCGCCACCACCGGCCCGGGCGGAAAAAAAGCTGTAATTTTTATCTCCACCGAGCAGGAGGTCTCCATAGGCAAAGAGATGGCCGGCGAGGTATCCAAAGAATACAAGAGTTATCCGGATACAGTGGTTCAAAACTATGTCTCTCGGGTAGGACAGAAATTAGTCCAGGTTTCAGACCGCAAAGATTTGGAATACCATTTTACCGTCATAAATTCCAAAGAGATTAATGCCTTCGCCATGCCGGGGGGATATATTTATATCTACACCGGGCTTTTGAAACTGATGGAATCCGAAGCGGAACTGGCCGGGGTTCTGGGACATGAAGTGGGACATATCGTAGCCCGGCATGGAGTCAGAAGATTACAGCAGGTTATCGGACTTAATATTTTATTGGATATATCTTTGGGGAAATCTTCCGAGGCAGTGAAACAAGGTGTCAGCGTGGGAATCGGTTTGATGTTGCAGGGTTTTTCACGGGAAAATGAACTGGAAGCAGATTATGACGCCATTTTTTATATGTCCAGAGCAAGTTATAACCCGCACGGGATGGTGGATCTGCTCAAAAAATTGGATAATTTAGATAAATCCGGTAAAAACGTGATTGAAAAATTAGCCGCCGACCATCCTCCCACCATAAGAAGAATAGAATTTGCCCAGCAGAGTTTGGATTCCTTAGGGTACGCCAATTCCACTCTGCCGGTGATGGCGGAGGATTACAAAAAGATGAAGGAAAGATTGAAATAAATGTAGCGTCCTTTTTTATACAGGACGCACGCCCTATGTAAAATAGGGCGTTACATTTTTATAAACTAACCCCTCCCTTCCGCCCAAAGCGGATCCGCCTAGTGCGGAAACCCTCCCCTCAAAGGAGAGGGAATAACTCTTCTTTCAAGATTCTTTCTCTGCTTCGGTAGCTTTACTTTCCTTTTCCTTCGTCACTTCATCTAAATAATTCATTCTCAACTCATACAAAGCCAGCTCTAAATATTTCTTTTCCTCTTGGGATAAATTCCCTTTAGTTTTCTCTTCTAACATATCCAGCATATCGATGGAAAACTGGGCCTGGGCCAAATCTTTCTCCATCTTATCCGTGAGAGGGTTTTTGACCTTTCCCATCTGCTGGTAAGCCGCGGTCTGAAACATAATCACCAGTTGTAAAAACAGGTCTTTATCAACCGCCATATTACAGGGCTTTGGTGGTGGCTATCTTTTCGTTGATTTTCAGGATATCCAGCCGATACTGATTCATCGCCGCCTGGGCCATCTCCTGCGGGTCCAGATTATAATCCTGCAATCCTTTGGTCTTGACCGAGGTATTGGCCGAAGAGATATTGACTCCCATATGAATTTTGGTAGAAACTCTGGTTTTGACCACGGCTGTGACGGTTACCTTGGCATCTCCGTCGAATAAATCATCCCCCCAGCGCTGCAGGATGTCCCCTCCTAAACGATGATTGAGCTTGTCTTTCAAAATATGCATCAAAAGTTTTTGCCTCAAGACCGCTTTCTCAAAATCGGTGTCAAAATGCTCCACCAAAAAATGGAGCATCAGTTCCGATTTGATGGGGGTTTTCTTCTTGCGATGTTTGATATCCCAAAGATAAGCGGGGGAGATGTCACAGGGACCGATGAAAGCCACAATCGAATCACCGATTATTTCATAATTTTCCGCGGCCCAGTGTTCGGCGAACTGTTCGCCGGTGAATAAAATCTTATCCGGAATAAACAGGTAATTTAATTTATCCAATGTTCCCTAACCCGAATTTATCCTTATATCTTCTCAGGAAATGGGTTCTGAGGAGTCGATTTTCTTCCTTCTGCAAGAACGGGTCTTCTTCTATGATTTTGAAAGCCCATCGGCGGGCTTCATATAAAAGTTTTAAATCTCGGATTAAATCGGCCACTTTCAGCTCCGGCAGTCCGTGCTGCTTGGTGCCGAAAAATTCCCCCGGACCTCTAAGTTTCAAGTCCAGCTCGGCGATTTTAAATCCATCGGTGGAAGAGCATAAGGCCTGTAATCTGTCCCGGGCATCCTGTGAAAGCGGATAATTGGCCATGAGATAGCAGTAAGATTGCTCGGCTCCCCGACCCACCCTGCCTCTTAACTGGTGCAATTGGGATAAACCGAATCTTTCGGCATGCTCGATGACCATCATGCTGGAATTGGGGACATCTACCCCGACTTCGATGACCGTGGTGGAGACTAAAATATCAAACTCCCCTTTGCGGAATTTCTGCATGATTAATTCCCGTTCGGTATTTTTAATCCGGCCGTGAATCAATCCGACTCTGCGATTGGGGAATACTTCCTTTTTTAATTTATCATATGCTTCCGTAGCCGCTCTCAAATCCAGCTTCTCGGTCTCCTCTATCAAGGGGTAGACGATGTAAACCTGACGCCCCTGGGAGATTTTTTTGTCCAGGAAGCGATATACCTCCGGCCTGGTCTTTTCGTCCCGTAAAATAGTTTCGATGGGCTTGCGGCCCGGTGGGAGTTGGTCAATCACCGAAACATCCAAATCTCCGTAAGCAGTCAATGCTAAGGTGCGGGGAATAGGAGTGGCGGTCATAATCAAAACATCCGGCTGATGCCCTTTTTGTTTCAATAGAGCCCTCTGCATGACCCCGAAGCGGTGCTGCTCGTCTACAACTGCCAGGCCCAGGCGGTAGAATTTTACCTTTTCCTGTATCAGAGCCTGGGTGCCGATTACCAGGCTGGCTTCCCCTAAGGAAATCTGTCCCAAAATAACATCTTTATCTTTTTTAGGAACTGAGCTGGTTAATAAAACTATCTTGATTCCCAATTCCTCGGCTAATTTATGGATGGTCAGATAATGCTGTTCTGCCAGAATCTCGGTGGGAGCCATAAAGGCTGCCTGATAGCCGGATTCCACCGCCATCATCATAGAGATTAGAGCCACGATGGTCTTGCCGGAGCCCACATCCCCTTGCAGAAGCCGGTTCATCGGTTTTTTGGACAGCATATCATTGGCAATTTCTCTTAGAACTTTTCTCTGGGCTTCGGTTAACTTAAAGGGGAGCTTGTTTAACAACTGCTTGATTAAAGAGCCGGGCTTTTGAAAAGTGATACCTTCCGGAGAATCGGTCAATCTTTTCTTTCTTAGAGCCAGCATCAGCTCCAGATAAAAAAGCTCATCAAAAGCCAGACGCTGGCGGGCCTGTTCAGCCACATTTAAATTTTCAGGAAAATGGATATTTTTCAGGGCTAAAGACAAAGGCAAAAGTCGTTGCTCCGTGACAATCAGCTCTGGCAGGGTTTCCTCCAGCATCTGCTCCACTCTTTCCAAAAACGGTTTTAAGATTCTGCGGAAGCCGCGGCTGTCCAGATTCAGTTTTCTCAAGCGGGCCGTAGAGGGGTAAACCGGAATAACTCCCCCGCTATGGATTAATTCATCCCCGTTGCCGGAGATAATCTCAAATTCGGGATGAGCCATCTGCAGACCGTTGTAAAAAGATACCTCGCCGGAGGCAATCACCACATCCTCGGCTTCAAAAGCACTCTGAACATATTTCAGATTGGCAAACCAGATTAAATTCAAAAAGCCGGTTTTATCTTTCAGGATTACCTGAAATCTGTTTTTTCTACCCTTTCTGACCCCCAAAGCTTCCACTTTACCGATGACAGTGGCCTGGGTATTGGGCTGCAGCTGATTGATGGGGGTAAAGGTAGAGCGGTCTAAATATTTGCGGGGCAAATAATATAAAATATCCTCTATGGTCCTTATTCCGACGGAGTTGAGGACCTCCGCCTTTTTAGGACCGATTCCTTTAAGATATTGTACTGGAGATTCGATTTGACTTTTTGGCATAGATTTTTGCCAATTGTATAAATAAAATTCAAAAAATTATGCTTGTCAATTAAAATATTTCTTGCTTTTTACAGAAAAACGTATATATTACGTTAACTCTTTGAAAAAAAGCAACTTATATGTCAAAAAAATGTCAAGTCTG
>JBIOYE010000130.1:0-2162 GCA_044870015.1 Candidatus Zixiibacteriota bacterium | reverse complement strand
AAAGTAAAATCGACTTTCTTTCCTGTGGGGGACAGAAATGGCTGCTTTCTGCTCCCGGGACCGGCTTTTTTTATTGTTCCAAAAAGTTTTTGCATAAACTCAAACCCTCTTTTTTCGGCTGGCTGGGAGTGGACTGGAAGGTTGAATTCACTAATTTGCTAAGATATAATCTAAAGCCCTTTGACTCTGCCAGAAGATTTGAAATCGGCAGTTATGCTTATCCCAACTTGAGAACATTTTACGGCTCCCTGAAATTATTGGATAAAATTGGAATAAAAAATATACAAAAATATAATCTAGGTCTGTTAGACCACCTGATTGACTATCTGAACAAATCCCCTTATAAAATTGAAAGTTCCTTAGAACCCAAACATCGCTCTTCTATTTTATCCTTTTCTGCCCCAAAGGGGAAAAAGCTGTTTGAAAAGTTAATCAAAAACAAAATCATTGTCTCTTATCGCGAAGGACTGATCCGTCTTTCACCCCATTTTTATAATACCTCACAGGAAATAGATCAGCTAATTCGAATTTTGAAAAGAAATAAATAGTGTAAGTCTCATATCCCTAAAAAGATAGCCACCTAATTCCTTTATCTAAATCTTCATCTTTTAAATTCATTTATTCTTTCTATTAGGACTAAAAAAAATTTAAAAAAATGACGATATACAGATAGATTAAACCAAGGAGCAAAATATGAAGAAAACCCTAACCTTTGCTTTATTATTGATGGTCGCGGCACTTTTGACCTTGAGTGGATGCACAACCAGAAGAGTAGTTGTAGTACAGAAAACCTCTCCTCCGCCGCCGGCAGCCAAGAACTATGGCCAGACCGTGGCTTCGCAGAAGCACGTTAATAACGGAATTAAGCATTTAAACCGGGGGAATTACGCCAAAGCGGCTAAAGAATTCAACAAAGCCATAGCGGCCGACCCCAACAACTGGGAAGCCCATTACTATCTGGGAGTGACTTATCACAGATGGAAGCGCTATCATGAATCGGTCAACTCCTTCAGAGTTGCCATAGATTTGAACCGCAATGATAACTATTGGGTCTCCAAAGTCCGTTTTAACATAGGATTGGCTTTGGAGTATGCGGGTAAATACGAGGAAGCCCAGAACGAGTATAAGCTAGCCGTAACTCTAAACCCGGACAATAGAGATGCCTACAATCGCTTAGAGAAACTTAAAGCCAAGAAGAAACTGCAAAAAGAACCGAAAAAAGATGACAAAAAGAAATACAGCTCGGATGGTAACCCGGGAGTAAGCGACGACTGAATTTTAGATTTCGTCCCGATGAAAAACGTCCCGATTGTTATCGGGACGTTTTATTTTTGCATTAAATTATATCACCAACCGGGCTGATACTTGGGTAAAGGACACCTGGTCCCTTTATCAACTTTATAACCCAAAGCGTAATCGGCTTGTAGAAGTTTCTGAATCTCCCGTGTCCCCTCGTAAATAGAGGAACCTTTGGAATTGCGGTAAAATCTTTCCACCGGATATTCATCTGAAAACCCGTAGGAGCCGAAAACCTGCACCGCATCCGCAGCCGCTTTTTCCGCGGCATCACAGGCAAACCATTTAGCCAAGGCGGTTTCTTTGGAGTTGGATAAACCCTCATTTTTGAGCCATCCGGCTCTGACCCATAAAAGCTGGCTGGCTTCAAAGCCGGAAACCATGTAGGCAATCATCTCTTTGACTAATTGGTGTTCCCCGATATAGGTATCAAAAGTTTTTCTGGTTTTGGCATAATTGACCGAGGCATCCAGACAGGCCTTGGTTAAACCGGTAGCACCGGCCGCCACAGTATAGCGCCCCTGGTCCAAGCAGAACATGGCGATCTTAAACCCCTCACCTTCCTGACCTAACATATTTTCCTGGGGAACTTCTACATCGGATAGAGAGACGTAACCGGTGTTGCCTGCCCGAACCCCTAATTTTCCGTGAATGGTGCCGGTTTTTACCCCTTTGAATTTTCTTTCCACGATGAAAGCCGAAAGCCCGGTGTGGTCTCTTTTATCTCTTTTCTTGCGGTCGGTCCAGGCCACACACAAAAAATTGTCAGCCACATCCGCCAGAGAAATCCACATCTTTTCGCCGTTCAAAACATAAAGGCCGTCTTTTTTATCTGCCGTGGCTTGGATACCGACTACATCGGAGCC
>JBIOYE010000129.1:0-10278 GCA_044870015.1 Candidatus Zixiibacteriota bacterium | reverse complement strand
AGAAAATCAAATCCTTATTCCAGCTACGATAAATTTGATTTTGAAATTCCGGTCGGCAGAAACGGAGACGTGTATGACCGCTATTTAGTCCGGATACATGAAATGAGGCAGAGTTTAAAGATAGTAGAACAGGCCTTAAACGGCATGCCCAAAGGGGATTATATAGCACGGGTTCCGGGAATTACCTTACCTCCCAAAGAAGCGGTTTTAAATGAGATGGAATCGTTAATCTACCAGTTCAAATTAGTAGTTCACGGATTTAACCCTCCGGTGGGAGAAGTATATCAAGCCATAGAGTCACCCAGAGGTGAGTTGGGATATTATGTGGTTTCCAACGGCACGGACAAGCCCCATCGGGTCAAAATGAGAACTCCTTCGTTTGTGAATCTGTCCGCTCTGCCCAAGATGGCAGAAGGGGGACTGGTAGCGGATGTGGTGGCCATAATCGGAAGCATTGATATTGTCTTAGGAGAAATCGACAGATAAACTTACGGATGATTCTTTCAGAAAAAACCCAGACGAAAATTTTAGCCGAGAAAAATAAATACCCCCAGCCGAAGACCGCCATTCTGCCGGCTCTGTATGCGGTGTATGAAAAGTTCGGCTATCTATCCAATGAGACCATGAAGGAAACCGGGGAACTCTTAGAGATTCCTTATCTTGAAATTGTAGAAGTGGCTTCATTCTACACCATGTTTCCCAAAAAGCCGGCCGGAAAATATTTTCTGCAAGTCTGCACCAATCTTTCCTGCGCTCTTTTGGGAGCAGAGGATTTGGTAAAACATTTGGAAGAAAAGTTAAAAGTCAAGACCGGTTACGTGACCGCGGACGGAGTTTTTTCTATCGGTAAAGTGGAATGCCTGGGCTCCTGCGGGACCGCACCCATGCTACAGGTAAACAACCTGCATTTTCACGAGGACCTGACAAAAGAGAAAGTGGATAAACTTTTAGAGGAGTTAAAAAAGTCATAAGATGACCAAAATAGTTTTCAAAAATATCGATAAGCCGGAGCAGTACAAAATAGAAAATTATATCAAAAATGGCGGGTATCAGGGTTTAGCCAAGGCGCTCAAAGAGTTTAAACCGGCCGATATAATCGAATTGGTGAAAAAATCCGGCTTAAGAGGCAGAGGTGGTGCGGGATTTCCCACCGGGATGAAATGGGGATTTATTCCCAAAGATTCCAAAAAGCCAAAGTACCTTTGTGTCAACGCGGATGAATCCGAGCCAGGAACGTTTAAAGACCGGGAAATAATGGAAAAAGACCCGCATCTGTCCGTCGAGGGTGCCATCATTGCCAGCTACGCTATCGGAGCCAATGTCTGTTTCTACTACATCCGGGGAGAATTTGTTTTGGGAGTCCAAAGGATTCAGAAGGCGATTGAAGAGGCCTACGCCAAAGGGTATTTGGGGAAAAATATTTTGGGTTCCGGATACAATCTGGATATGTACCTCTACCGTGGAGCTGGCGCCTACATCTGCGGCGAAGAAACAGCGCTACTCGAATCTTTGGAAGGTAAACGTGGTTTAGCTCGAGTAAAACCACCATTTCCGGCAATAGAGGGGCTGTATAAATCACCCACGGTGGTCAACAATGTTGAAACCTTAGCCAATGTGCCAGAGATTGTGCAAAGAGGAGCGGACTGGTTTTTATCCATGGGAACAGCTAAAAGTCCGGGGACAAAAATCTTTTCTCTCTCCGGGCACGTCAACAAACCGGGGAATTATGAATTGGTAATGGGGACACCTCTGCGGCATCTAATCTATGACTTAGGCGGGGGAATAAAAGATAACCGGAAACTGAAAGCCATTATTCCGGGAGGACCGTCGGTCCCGATTTTAACTGAAGAGCATTTAGATGTGAAATTAGACTTTGAATCGTTGGTGCAAGCCGGAACCATGTTAGGTTCCGGTGGTGTAATTGTAATGGATGAGACCACCTGCATGGTGAAAACCGCTCTGATTTTGATGAATTTCTTCAAGCATGAATCCTGCGGAAAATGCACCCCTTGTAGAGAAGGGACAGTCTGGCTATACGATATTTTGTACCGTCTGGAGCATGGAGATGGGAAAAGAGAAGATATCGATTTGCTTTTGAAAGTGTGCGAGAATATCGGAGGCAGGACCATCTGCGCTCTGGGAGACGCGGCCATTATGCCGGTACAAAGCACCATAAAATATTTCAGAGAGGAATATATAGCCCATGTGGAAAATCAGGGCTGTATAGCACCCTACAGATTTCAACTCAGCTAAGCATGGTCAAATTAACAGTTGACGGAAAATCGGTAGAAGTAAAAGAGGGGGAAACAGTTTTACAGGCCGCACAAAAATTGGGGATATACTGCCCCACTTTCTGCTGGCATGAAAAATTGGAGCCGATCGGGGCTTGTAGAATCTGTTTGGTGGAAATAGAAAAATCCCCCAAATTAGCGGTCTCCTGCATTACCAAGGCCATGGAAGGGATGAACGCGCATGTCAATTCCCCCAAAGCCATTGAGGGCCGCAAGGGAGTGATGGAGATGCTTCTGGTCAATCATCCCTTGGATTGTCCCACCTGTGACAAAGGGGGAGAATGCGACCTGCAGGATGTGGCTTACTATGTCAAAAATGACCGCAGCCGGTTCGGTGAGCCGAAAAGAAGATTTTTAACCTCCTCCAGATCTACTTTCGACGAAAAGCAGATCGGGCCCCTGATGTATCTGACTATGAACCGGTGTATCGCCTGTTTCAAATGTGTCAGAATGTTAAAAGAAGTGGCCGGGGAATACGATTTGGGGGCTTTTGGCAGAGGAGCATTTACGGAAATCGATGTGGTCAAAGGCCAGCCGATTACCAATGAGTTTTCCGGCAACACGGTGGAAATCTGTCCGGTAGGTTGTTTAACCAGTAAACCGTTCAGATATGCTGTCAGAACCTGGCTGACGCAGAAGAAAAGTTCGGTCTGCGGATTTTGTTCGGACGGGTGCAATTTGACTCTATGGGTAGGAGGAGACAAAATTTTCAGAGCCACTTCCCGCAAAAATGAGGCGGTGGATGAGGGCTGGATTTGCGATAAGGGGAGATATGGTTACGATATGGTAAATCATCCTGATAGAGTTAAAACTCCTTTAATAAGAAAAAATGGCAAGCTGGAACCAGCCACCTGGGAGGAAGCGTTTGATTTAATTTCGAATAAGATAAAAGAAACCAAAGAAAAATTTGGTCCAGATGCATTTGCAGGAATCGGTTCAGCCCGCTGCTCCAATGAAGATAATTATTTATTCCAAAAATTTTTCCGAGCCGTAATCGGGACTAATAATATTGACCACCGGGTGGCTTTCAAAAGATTGCTTCCCAGCCCGTCCTCTTCTGCCATAGAAAATCTGTACACCATGACCAATTCCATCGAAGAATTAGAAAGCACTAAAATGATAGTGGTTATCGGTTGTGATATTACCTCGGAGCATCCCATTATCGGATTGAGAATAAAAAAGGCGGTGAACAAATACTCTACGCCCTTGATTCTGATTAATCCCAGAAAAACCAAGCTGAATGCCTGGGCTAAGATAGAAGTTCTGCCAAAGTTTGGAACGGAAGTGGCTCTGATTAATGCTTTGTGCCAAGTAATTTCAAACCAAAAAACTGATGAGAGTTTCAAAAACTGGGTCAAGGCCTATTTACCACAAAAAGTTTCTGAAACCACCGGTGTTGAAGCCAACACAATTTCTAGGCTGGCAGAAGAAATCAATTCGGCTGAAAGCTGCATTTTTCTTTTAGGCAGAGAGGTTTTAAATCATCCGCAGAATCAGGAGTTAATAGATGCGGTCTACAACTTAGCTCATTTAACCGGAGCTTTGAACAAACCTCACTCCGGAGTGAATCTGCTGTGGGAATACAATAATTCTCAAGGAGCTCTGGATATGGGAGTTTTGCCGGATAGATTGCCGGGTCTGACTCCTTTAAATCAAGCAGATTATATGCAGAATATTGAAAAGGT
This sequence comes from Candidatus Zixiibacteriota bacterium, assembly GCA_044870015.1. Classification (GTDB taxonomy): domain Bacteria; phylum Zixibacteria; class MSB-5A5; order DSPP01; family RBG-1; genus RBG-1. Next base: position 6,302 of record JBIOYE010000129.1, on the reverse strand, counting down.
CTGGCAGGGCAAAATTTCAAATAAGCCGGGATTAAATACCCATCAGATTCTATACGGAATTGATAAGGGAGAGATAAAGTTTCTGTATGTGATGGGGGAAAATTTAGTTGCTAATTATCCGGACCGAAAATATGCCCAGGCAGTTTTGGCCAAAGCGGCTTTCTCGGTAGTGCAGGAAATTTTCTTAAGCGAAACGGCTCAGCTGGCTAGCGTGGTTTTGCCTGCCGCAAGCTTTGCTGAAAAAGAGGGAACCTTTACCAGCGTGGAAAGGAGGGTGCAGAAATTCCAGAGAGGGTTGCGTTCTTTACACCAGTCCAAGCCGGACTGGCAGATAATCTCCATGTTAGCTTTATGGATGGATTATGAAAATTTCAACTACGACAGCGCGGAAAAAATCTCCACCGAAATTTTTTCTTTAGTCCCCAGCTATTTGGGTCTGGATTTCAAGAAATTAGGAAATTCTGGAGTGCAATGGAATGGTTTTGTATCTAAAAAAGAAGCTGCATCTTATAGCCTGAAAAAAGTTGATTTGAAGCCTCCTCAAGCGGAGCCAGAATATCCTTTTACTCTCACCACCGGAAATTTAGTTCATCATTGTGGAACTCTGTCTGGATACTCAGAAAATCTAAAATTAGTGGTAAAAGAAGGTTTCTGTGAAATGAATCAAAAAGATGCGGAAAAATTGGGAATCAAGACCAATGATGAGATCTGGCTGGAGTCCGCTTCCGGCAAGATAAAAACCAAAGCCAAGCTTTCAAAAAATTTACAGCCGGGAACGGTTTTCGTCCCCATCAACTTCAAAGAAATAGAAGTTAATTTATTGATGAACAAAGATAGATTAATCGACTGGGTGAAGATTTCCAAAGCATGAACCCGACTCTGCTCTATATTCTAATTACAGTAATCAAGGTCGTCGTCATCGTCCATATTTTTATGTTCATCCTTTCCTATTTAACCTGGGCTGAACGGAAGCTTTTGGGTCATATCCAGGCCCGTTTAGGTCCCAAAAATGTGGGTCCCTTCGGACTTTTGCAGCCCATCGCGGATGGCATCAAATTACTTTTCAAAGAGGATGTTATCCCAGCCCAAGCCAATAAAATTATGTTTGTCATAGCCCCGGTTTTGTCCTTCATCCCGGCCCTGATAGTTTTTGCGGTCATCCCTTTCGGAGACAAGGTCACTTTGTTCGGCCAGGAGATTAACTTGATTATCACGGATATCAACGTGGGACTATTATACATTTTTGCGGTCACGGCCTTAGGAGTATACGGAATCGCCATAGCCGGCTGGTCTTCCAACAGCAAATATTCCCTTTTAGGCGGCTTGCGCTCCATGGCTCAGATGATCAGCTACGAAGTTTCTTACACCCTCTCAATTGTGGGGATTTTGATGTTGGCCGGCAGTCTGAGTTTGGTGGACATCGTAAAAATGCAGGACAGTTTCTGGCACATGTTCATTTTCAAACAGCCGCTGGCATTCTTGATTTATCTGATCTGCGGAATCGCCGAAACCAACCGGGCTCCTTTTGACCTGCCGGAAGCAGAGACCGAACTGGTGGCCGGGTTCCACACCGAGTATTCCAGCATGAAGTTCGGGATGTTTTCCATTGCCGAGTACGCCAACGTGGTCAATGTTTCAGCCATTGCCACCACTTTATTCTTAGGTGGCTGGCAGGGACCGTACTTGCCGTCGGTGGTCTGGTTTTTGCTGAAAATGTCAGGTTTTCTATTTCTGTTTATCTGGCTTAGGGCTACGCTGCCACGTTTTCGCTATGACCAGCTGATGAAATTCGGCTGGCAGGTTTTGTTACCTTTGGCTTTGTTAAACGTTCTGATCACAGCGGTCATCATGCTAATCTAAAAATATGAGCACACTTTTCTTTTTCATCTTAGCTGCGGTTTCGGTCATATCCGCCATTCTAATCATAGCCCAGAGAAATCCGGTGGCCAGCGCTTTGTATCTGATTGGGACCTTATGCAGTCAAGCCATGCTGTATCTTTTATTGGGAGCTTCATTTTTAGCTGTGATTCAGATTATTGTATACGCTGGCGCCATCATGGTGCTGTTCTTATTCGTGATTATGCTTCTGAACTTGAGAAGAGATGAATTTGGTCCGGACAAAAAGAAGACCCAGAGGGTCCTGGCATTTACCTTGGGTGCGGTCTGGTTAATTCAAGTTGTGGCTATCACCAAAGTTGGTTTGTCCAAAATGACTCCGATACAAGTTTCTCCGGAAACTGCTCTGGAAACCGGGAGCGTTCAGGCGGTGGGAAAATCTTTATTTACCGAATATCTGTACCCGTTTGAAATAACTTCCATATTGCTGTTAGTGGCAATTTTAGGAAGCATAGTTTTAGCCAAGAAGAAAATATAATGGTGCCTTTAAGCTATTATTTAATTTTAAGCGGAGTTCTGTTCGCCGTCGGGGTGGTGGGAGTTTTAATCTCCCGCAATGCCATTGTGATTTTTATGGCCATCGAAGTAATGCTGAATGCGGTCAGCTTAACCCTGGTGGCATTTTCGCAGCAGACCGGCTCACCAGCTGGACAGGTATTCGTTTTTTTAGTTATGACTATCGCTGCCGCAGAAGCGGCCGTAGGGCTGGCAATAATCATCGTAATTTTCAGAAGTAAAGAAAGTGTGAATGTGGATGAAGTGAATTTAATGAAATGGTAAAAATTTAGCTAAAAAAATGTTCGATTATATAATTTTAATACCACTTTTCCCTTTAATCGGATTTCTTTTGAACGGGTTTTTGGGAAAAAGATTAAGGAAATCCTTTGTCAGCTGGGTCGGTCCCGGCTCGGTCGGGCTTTCATTTGCGTTAGCACTCAAACTATTTCTGGATTTACTGGCACTTCCGGCTGACCAGAGAGTAATCGAAAGCACGGTATTCCCCTGGATTATTTCCGGGGATTTACAGGTCAATATCGCTTTTCTTCTGGACCCGCTTTCAGCTGTGATGATGCTGATTGTGTGTGGAGTCGGATTTCTGATTCATGTTTATTCCATCGGATACATGCACGGGGACCAAGGGTATGCCCGCTATTTTTCCTATCTGAATCTTTTTGAGTTTTCCATGTTAGTTTTGGTTCTGGCTAATAATTTTCTTCTCATGTTCTTGGGCTGGGAAGGGGTAGGTTTATGTTCCTATCTATTAATCGGTTTCTGGTTTGAAAAAAAGTCGGCTGCGGATGCCGGGAAAAAAGCCTTTATAGTCAACCGAATAGGTGACTTCGGATTTTTATTGGGAATGATTTTAATTTTTATAACTTTCGGAAGTTTGAATTACCTGGAAGTATTTGAAACCGCACCGGTACTCTTAGAAGTCGGCTGCGGTCTGGCAGTAGCCATAACTCTACTTTTATTTACCGGAGCAGCGGGTAAATCAGCCCAGATTCCGCTGTATGTCTGGCTGCCGGATGCTATGGAAGGACCCACACCGGTTTCCGCTTTGATTCATGCAGCTACTATGGTGACGGCCGGAGTTTATATGGTGGCTCGTTGTCATGTCTTATATCTTTTGGCTCCGGTGTCGCTGGCAACCGTGGCAGGGATTGGGGCTATTACGGCAATTTTCGCCGCCTCCATCGGTTTAGTGCAAAATGATATCAAAAGAGTGCTGGCTTACTCCACCATCAGCCAGTTAGGATATATGTTTTTGGCCTGTGGGGTAGGGGCTTTTGCGGCCGGGATTTTTCATCTGATGACCCATGCCTTTTTCAAGGCCCTTCTTTTTTTGGGAGCCGGGGCAGTGATTCACGCTTTGGCAGGGGAGCAGGATTTGAGAAAGATGGGAGGGTTAAAAAACTTTTTACCAGTCACCTTTGTCACCTTTTTAATCGCCACCTTAGCCATCTCCGGAGTCCCACTCTTTTCGGGCTTTTTCAGCAAAGACGAAATTTTGTGGAAAGCATTTTCACAAGGCAACCCTTTCTTATGGCTGATTGGAATTATCACGGCCGGATTGACCGCTTTCTATATGTTCCGGCTTTTCTTTCTGACTTTTTACGGCCAGCCCCGCTTCGATTCCCATCATACTCATCCGCATGAAGCTCCCAAATCCATGACCATTCCTTTGATAATTTTAGCGGTGCTGTCTGCTCTGGGTGGATACATCGGACTGCCGGAATCCTTAGCCGGGAAAAATATTTTTGAAAAATTCTTAGCACCGGTATTTGAGGACGGAACTCATTTAGAAATTGCAGTTCATGCTTATTCACACTCCACGGAATATACTTTAATGTTGTTATCCATTGCTGTGGCTTTTAGCGGAATCGTTCTGGCTTTCAGATTTTATCTCAAAAACCCGGTTGTGGCTGAAAAAGTCAAAACGAAATTTGTCACAACCTATCGGCTTTTGTTAAATAAATATTATGCGGATGAGCTTTATGACAGAATTTTTGTGAAACCTTTTATCAATTTAGCTCTGTACTTCTGGCAGTTTATCGATGTGCAAATAGTGGACGGGTTGGCCAACGGTTCGGCTAATTTTGTGGCCTGGTGCAGCAAAAATTTCAGAAAAGTGCAGACTGGCTATATCAGAAATTATGCTCTGTCGCTGGCTTTAGGGGTGGTAATTATTTTAACTTACATTTTGACCAGATAAAATATGGAAAGCTGGATTTTAACCATTGTCACTTTTCTGCCGCTGGCAGGGATTTTTCTAATTCTTCCGGTCAGCAGAAACAAGCCCAATTTAGTCAGGCAGATTGCCTTAGGGGTTTCGTTTCTTACATTTTTGTTTTCGCTTTATCTTTATTTTAAATTCGATTCTGCCACTGCGGATTTCCAGTTTGTCATCAACACCCCCTGGATTAAAAGTTTGGGAATCAGCTACTTTTTGGGGATAGATGGAATCAGTTTATTTTTGATTCTGTTGACTACTTTTTTGACCGTGATTTCCATTTTATCCACCTGGACTGCGGTCACGGAAAAAGTCAAAGGTTTTATGATTTCGATGCTGCTTCTGGAGACCGGGATGATAGGAGTGTTCGTCTCTTTGGATTTATTCTTATTCTATGTCTTCTGGGAAGCGATGCTTATTCCCATGTATTTTTTGATAGGAATCTGGGGAGGGCCCAGAAAAATTTATGCTACTATTAAATTTGTTTTGTTCACCCTGTTCGGTTCGCTGTTGATGTTAGTAGCCATTATTGTGCTGTATTTCCTGCAGCACAGCTACAGCGGGGTTTACACTTTCAATTTACTGGAAATGTATAAAGTTGTTTTGCCTTACGGAGCACAGTTCTGGCTATTTTATGCTTTCGCTCTGGCTTTTGCCATCAAAGTGCCTCTGTTTCCCTTTCACACCTGGTTACCGGATGCTCACGTAGAAGCCCCGACAGCCGGTTCAGTAATTTTAGCCGGAGTTTTGCTTAAAATGGGGACTTACGGATTCTTGAGATTCTGCTTGCCTCTTTTTCCGGATGCCTACCAATCAGCTATTCCTTTGATTTCCATTTTAGCCTTAATCGGAATAATTTACGGAGCCATGGTGGCGATGGTGCAGAAAGATGTCAAATCGCTGGTGGCCTATTCATCGGTTTCGCATTTAGGTTTTGTAATGCTGGGACTATTCGCACTAAACGTGCAATCAGTACAGGGTGGGATTTTGCAGATGATAAATCACGGAATCTCCACCGGGGCTCTGTTCTTGTTAGTAGGGATGATTTATGAAAGGCGACATAGTCGCCTGATAGATGATTTCGGGGGTGTAGCTAAAGTGATGCCGATTTTTGCAGCCTTCTTTATGATTATTGCTCTTTCTTCTATCGGACTTCCGGGAACGAATGGTTTTGTAGGAGAATTTTTGATAATTTTAGGGGTATTTAAATCGAATATTGTGTATGCTGTGCTAGCTGCGTCAGGAGTAATATTGGCTGCCATCTACATGCTGTGGATGTATCAGAGAGTATTTTTCGGCAAAGTGGATAAGCCAGCCAATGAAAAACTTTTGGATTTGAATTTGAGAGAAAAAATAGTTTTAGTTCCGCTGGTAATATTGGTTTTCTGGATAGGGCTTTATCCCAAGCCCTATCTATCCAAAATGGAGAAGTCGGTGACCTCGCTTTTTGAATTTGCGGGACAAAAGAGCAGTGCTCTGGAAAATAATCCGGCAGGGACTGTGATTTCGGAAACCATAAATGTCAAACAGTACAGCTTAAAATAAAATGCCGATTACTATTCCCCAAATAGATTTTCGAGTGATAATGCCGGAGATTGTCATTACTCTTTTTGCCTGTGTAGTGATGCTGTTAGAGCCGTTTTTACCGGAGAAGCGGAAATGGATTTTACCTCAC
>JBIOYE010000128.1:0-7609 GCA_044870015.1 Candidatus Zixiibacteriota bacterium | reverse complement strand
GCAAAAAGTATTACCACAAAAACAATCGAAGTTCCCAAATCCGGCTGGTGCAAGACTAAAGCAGTTGGCACCAAGGCCAAAAGAGCCGCCGTCAGAACCCAGGTCAGATCCCGGGGAGACCTTTTGGAATAAACCAGAAATCGGGCCAAAGCCATAATCAGGGCAATCTTCATAATCTCGCCGGGCTGTAGATTGAAATTCCCCAAAGCAAACCAGCGGGTGGCTCCCATCTTGGTGGCTCCGAAAGCCGTCAGCAGCAGCAGAAGCAGCACACCTCCGGCATAATAGAAATAAGCCAGAGCTTCATGCAGCTTGGGTGGAATCTCCTTGGTGACCAAAAAGACCAGCAATGCCAGACCCAGCCACATAATCTGCTTGATGTACAACTCCCGGTCTGCCAGGTCAACCGCATTGAATTTAGCGCTGTAGATTAATAAAATTCCGATTAAGGATAAGAGCAAAGCCGAGCCGACCAAAAGCCAGTCCCAGCTTTTTGGATTAAAAGCTTTCATTTCAATTTTGCACGATTTGGACTGCCTGCTTTAAATAAGCTTCCATAATTTTTTTAGCCACCGGAGCGGCAAACTCCCCCCCGTGTCCGGTATTTTCCAAAAGCACCGCCACCGCAATTTTGGGGTAATCGGCCGGGGCATACCCCACAAACCAGGCATGCTCCAAACCGAAGGGATTCTGGGCCGTGCCGGTTTTTCCGGCCGTTTTTATCCCTTCCACTCTGGCAACTTGTCCGGTCCCTGCGGCGCTGTGAACCACGGACTGCAATCCCTGATTTAGGATTTCTAACGTTTTGGGGGAAAACGGCAGCTGTCTGATAACGTTTTTGGTGGTGACCAGTCTCTGGGTGGGAGAGATTATCTCTTTCACGATATAGGGCTGATACATTATCCCCTGATTTCCCAGAGCCGCATACAGTGCCGCTACCTGCAAGGGAGTGGTCAGAAATTCTCCCTGCCCGATGGCGATGTTTAAAACCAGACTTCTGGGCCATTTTCCGGCTCCGTATTTTTTATCATAGTAGGCGATTGAGGGAACCAGCCCGGAATTTTCGTCCGGCAAATCCACTCCCAGCTTTTTTCCCCAGCCGCACTCAGAAGAGATCTTGGAAATTTTGTCCAAACCGACTTTTAATCCCAGCTGGTAAAAATAGACATCACAGGACTGGGCAATGGCATCGGTCAGATTCAATTGCCCGTGCCCTTCCGGTTTCCAGCACTTGAACGTCCGGCGGCCGAAGGTATAGAAACCGTGACAGGGAGAGAATCTGGTATCTTTGGTTATCAGTCCGGCTTCCAGGGCCGCACCAGCGATTATAATTTTGGCTATTGAGCCCGGAGGATATGTCCCCTGAAAACAGCGGTCAATCAGGGGGAAATTGGCAGCAGTGGAAATCTGTTTCCATTGTTCTGGAGTCAGGCTGGACACAAACATATTGGCGTCAAACCCCGGGTAGCTGGCCGCGCATAGGATTTCACCGGTTTGAGGGTCTAAAGCCACGATGGCTCCGGCCGGATAATTTGACAGAACCGATTCTGCGATGGCTTCCAGTTCGGCGTCGATGGTCAATTTCAGTTCCAATCCGGGCAAGGGCTCTTCCGGCATTTTATCCTTCAGGGGACCCAGAATTCGGCCGGAAGCGGTAACTTCCAGAAAATTGTAACCTTCCTTCCCTCTCAGATATTCATCATATTTTTTTTCCACCCCGTCTTTGCCGATGTATACGCCCTGTCGTAGATTCAAACGGGCAAATTTTTCCAATTCGGCTTTGGAGATTTCGCTCACATAACCCAGAAGATGGCTGGCCCAGTTTTGTTTGGGATATTGACGGAGCGGCTCAATCTGATAGATTACTCCTCCCAATTCCTCCGATTTTTCAGCTATCTGGGAAAGAGTGCCAAAATCCAGGTCCTGCTGTAATTTTACCGGAGGAAATGATTTTAAGCCGGCCTCTTCTACTTTTTGGGAAAGCTCCTGGTAATCGGTTTTCAAAATTTTACTCAAAACACTCAAAGTGTGATTCAGATTTTTGACTTCATAGGGAATGACCGAAACCGTAAAAGAAGCCCGGTTGATGGCCAGCTGCTTTCCGTTTCTATCCTTAATTATCCCGCGGGGAGCCGGCTGGAGAATCAAGCGGATGCGGTTTTTGTCGGACATCTGTTTATAGAAGCCGTAGTTGAGCACCTGCAGATAAAAGATTTTGAGAAACAGAAGGAAAAATATCCCCAGGATCAGATACTTGATTAAATGAGATCTTCTCTCCCGGCTTTCCATTATTGGACTCCGGCTTTCAGGGTACGGGTTTTGTCTCTCCACAGCCAGAATAAACTTCCCACCAGACTGGTGTATAAGGCAGAAGGCAGGGTGAATCTGAAAAAGATATTGGCCAGAGGGGTGAAATTGCCATTTAAAGCCACCAAATTGTAAACCAACTCATTGAAAATTACCGCTCCGAAGATAATCAGAGCCCGGGGCAAAGAGGTCTCAAAATATAACTGGGATTTGAAATTTGCCAGAGCGAAGCCCAGAACCACTTTAATCAAGGTTCCCAACCCTAAAAGAGAGGGATTTAGGACATCCAGAAGAATTCCCCAGATGAACCCGAAGATTACCGCTTCGGTAGAGCTGTAATTAAGGGCTAAATAAACCAGGATAAAAATACCCAGATCCAGCCGGGCCCCCATTATGGTAATCCAGTCTGAAATCAGGCTCTGGAAAAAGAGCAGAAAGAAAAACAAAATCAGAAAATTTATTATCCTGGAATAAAATATGTTCTCAAACAGCATGGTTTTCTATTTAGGATATCCCTTCTTGTTCCACTACGAAAACTTCTTCCAAGTTGTTTATTCTGACATACGGCTTTACTTTTATGTTTTGAAACAAAACGTTGGGGTTTTTGATAACCTGGGTTACCACCCCGATTTTCAAACCGGCCGGGAAAATCCCGCCGTAGCCGGAAGCGACAATCTCATCACCCACCAGTATATCGGCAGTGGCCGGCACAAATTCCAGATTCAGCTCCCAGCCCTTTTCCCATTTGATTATCCCCTGGTCCCGGCTTCTCTGGTCTAAGGCCGAGACCTGGCAGTTGGGGTCGAACAATAACTGTACCAGAGAACTCGTGGGAAAAACTTCTATGACTTTTCCTACCAGACCCTCCACATTTACCACCGGCATATTTCTTTTTACTCCGGCGAAACCGCCTATATTGATGACCACCGCGCTGGTTTTTCTCTGGGGGTCGGCTCCCACCACTTCCGCCGACATCACTTTATAGTGGATCTGGGATTTATAGCCCAGAAGTTCTCTTAATCTTTGATTTTCCAGCCCCAGTTCCTTCAGACTGGTGTTTTCCAAAATCAAATCGATGATCTGTTCCTGCTGGGATTTGTTTTTTTCATGCACCTGGTAGAAAGCCTGGGTGCGGCTGTTGATTTCAAAAAAGGGTGAGTAAAAAAATTTCAGAGTGATCTGGGAGACGGCTAACTTGATTTTTTCCCCGGAAGCTAAAAGGGCCACGGACAGGGTTAGGGCCGCGGTGAAAATCAGATTTTTCCGGGTTTTCAGGATTATGAGCTTCATTTTATGGCGGAACTATTACTTTTGCTTATCTCAATTGGCTTGGGCAACATTCTTTTAACCTTATCGGTTATTTTCATTAACCTCCTTGCTTCTTTGTCTTTGGCTGAAAAGCTATTCCACCGAATCCACCATCTCCAAAAGCTCCTTGGGGCTCTGGGTCTGCGTCAGTTTTTCCCGCACTTTTTCGGATTTCATGATGTAGGATAAACGGGCCATCACATTCAGATGGGCTCCGATGGCATCCTCCGGAGCCGCGATTAGAAAAAACAGATGCACCGGCTTTTTGTCCATGGCTTCAAAATCGACCCCGGCGCTGGAGCGTCCGAAGGCAATCAGAATTCCTTTGACCGCTTTGGTTTTGGCATGCGGAAAGGCCACTCCGTATCCCACCCCGGTGGTGACCAGCTTTTCCCGTTCTACTACGGCCTGGTAAAGCTCATCTCGGTCCTTGACCAGTTTGGATTTGGCTGCCAGGTCCACCAGCTCGTTTATGATTTCATTTTTGCTTGTCCCTTTCAAATTGAAGTTTATCAGACTCTCTTCTGTGAACTTGGATAATTTCATTTCTTCTCCTTTATAGGCTGAGTTCCACGAACCATTTATGGTGAGCTCGTCGAGCCATTTTTAAAATTTTTCGGCCTGGTCTAGAAGCATTATGGGAATGTCATTCTGAATTTTGAATTTCAGACGGCATTTCTGGCAGACCAGTTGGTTCTCCTCTTTTTTATAAATTAAGTCCCCCTTGCATTCCGGGCAAGCTAAAATTTTCAGTAATTCTTCTTTCAACATATTTACTCCTTTAAAGTGATTTTACATTTCGGCTGGCTCTGTATGAACAAAAACGCTTCCGCAGAGTTTCTCTGGAAAATAATGCTACCAATCATTTTTATTATATTTTTTATTCTTTTTCTTCGACTTGATAATGAACTCCCATCCCCCGGAATTTCTGGATTCTTCTTTCGATTAGTTCCTGGGGAGTCAAGGCCTGTAGCTCTTCCAAAGCTTTCAAAAGTTCCTTTTTTAAAATCTGGGCCTGCTCACCAGGATTGCGGTGTGCCCCTCCCAGGGGTTCTTTGATTATTTTATCTATGACTTTCAGCTCCAGTAAATCCTGGGCTGTCAGTTTCAGAGCTTCCGCGGCCAGGGGGGCTTTGCTAGAATCTCTCCACAAAATAGCGGCGCAACCTTCCGGCGAGATGACCGAATACCAGGAGTTTTCCAGCATCAAAATTTTATCTCCCACTCCGATTCCCAAAGCCCCTCCGCTGGCTCCTTCCCCTATTACTACAATTATTAAAGGGACTTTCAGATTGGACATTTCTCTTAAATTATAAGCTATGGCCTGGGCTTGGCCTCTTTCTTCAGCCCCGATGCCGGGAAAAGCACCCGGTGTATCCACCAGAATCAGAATCGGTTTTCGGAACCGGCTGGCTTGCTGCATCAATCGCAGGGCTTTGCGGTAACCTTCCGGATGCATCATGCCGAAATTGTGGAACAGTTTCTGTTTGGTATCTTTCCCCTTCTGCTGTCCGATGAGCATGAAATGTTTTCCCTCTATTTTTCCCCAGCCGCAGATAAGGGCTTTGTCATCTCCGAAATTCCGGTCTCCGTGCAGCTCGACAAAATCGGAAAACAAAAGGGAAATGTAATCCGAGGTCTGCGGTCTTAGAGGATGCCGGGCTAACTGAACTTTCTGCCAGGCCGTCAGCTTGGAATAGACGTCTTTCTGCAGTTTTTCCAATTTTTTCTCCCAGACCCTTATTTCAGAGGAGATTTCCATCTTTTCACCGGCCGCAAAATCTTTCATATCCTTGATTTTTTTTTCTAATTCTAAAATCGGTTTCTCAAAATCCAAGAATTGTCCGTTCATATTCTAATATGATACGTTGCAATTTCGGTATAGTTCATTTCGGTCGTAGAGCTCAAATTTTCTGATTATGTTAAAAAATCGCACCCTGCAAAGATTTTTCATGATTTAAGTTTAATCCCCAAAACCGAAATCCCCAAGCGCAAAAAAATTCCCCACCACACCACAGTTCTCACCACAAAATTTTTGGGAAAATGTTTCAGGTAATACCGGTACATACTTTTGTGATGCTCCACCACCATCCTGGTTCTGTTCTGCAGCACGCTTTTGGATTTGAAATGGACCAGTTTGGCGGCCGGGAAATAAACCACTTTCCAGTTTTTGGTTTTAGCCCTTTTGGCTATATCCACATCCTCAATATACATAAAAAAATCCTCATCCAGATAATCGATTTCCTCCAGCATTGTTTTTCTCAAAAGCAGACCGCAGCCGGTGATCCAGTCCACTTCCTGAATCTGTTTATGGTCTATCTGTTTTAAGAGATATTGGTTGGACCACTTATTGGAGGGGAAAAAGCGGTTCAGAAGTGACTGCCGGTTGGAAAAATAGACCGACCAGGTAGGAAAAGATCGGCAGGAGTGCTGTAAGCTTCCGTCCGGGTCCTGCAGCTGCGGTCCCAGAATTCCGATTTCCGGCTGGCTTACCATATACTCTAACATGCTGGTAATGGCGCACTCTGAAACCAGAGTGTCCGGATTTAAGAGTAGGACGAATTCCCCCCGGGCTTGTCTGATGCCGATATTGGCTCCTTTGGCGAAACCGTAATTTTTGGAATTCGCAATTACGCTGACTTCAGGAAATTCTTTCCTTAGAATTGCAAGCGAGTTGTCGGTAGAATTATTGTCTACCACGATTATTTCCGGCTGGAGATTTTTGGCTGTTTTATTGACCGACTCCAGACAGTTTTTCAGATAATTTGCCACGTTGTAACTCACGATGACGATAGAAAGTTTCATCTTAAATTTTCCCCAGCAGGTTTGCCAACCTCAATCTCCACACCATCCAGACCGCTTCCCGCACAATCTTTTGGGACATTTTGGATTTTCCCTCTCTGCGGTCCATAAAAATTATGGGTATTTCTTTTATTCTGAAACCTTTTTTCCAGGCCCGGAAACTCATTTCGATTTGGAACGAGTAGCCGTTGGAGCGGACTGCATCTAAGTTTATGGATTCCAAAACTTTTCGGCGGTAGCATTTAAATCCTCCGGTGGAATCTCTTAAGGGAAGACCGGTCACCCAGCGGGCATAGATATTGGCATAATAGGATAAAAGCAATCTTGACATAGGCCAGTTGATGACGTTGACTCCGTTTATGTAGCGGGAGCCGATGACTAAATCTGATTCTCTTATGTTGGCTAAAAAATCAGGCAGATACTTGGGGTCATGGGAAAAATCCGCATCCATTTCAAAGATATAATCATACCCTTTTCCCAGGGCATATTTGAAACCGGCTATGTAGGCCTGCCCCAGACCCATTTTTCCGGGACGGTGCAGGACAGAAACTCTGTTGTTTTTGGCGGCGATTCGGTCCGCGATTTCCCCGGTTCCGTCCGGAGAATTGTCATCCACCACCAGAATATTGAGGGAATCGTCCATCTTCAAAATCTCCGGCACAATTTTTTCCAGATTCTCTTTTTCATTATAGGTGGGAATGATGACCAGGGCTTTCATTCTGGGGCGTTTTGAGTTTTAATTCTGCGGATGATAAAATATCCTCCCACAACTAAAAGCAAAAATCCCCAGCTTAGTCCTGAAATCAGTTTTCCTTCGTTATAATATTTTTTGTCGAAGGCAAATTCCACTCTGTGCTCACCGGCTGTCAGATAAACCGCTCTGAAAGTATAATCCGCCCGGTAGATTTTATCTAACTTGTCGTCAATATAAACTTTCCAGTCCGAATAATAGTTGTCAGTAAAAACTAAAAATCCGGGTTGGTTCAGTTTGGTTTTAAGCTCTACCTTATTGGGGGTATAGGATACAATTTCTGCTTCTCCTATTAAGCTATCGGAAGTTAAGCTGACTTTGGGGTCTTCTTCTAAAATTACTTCTTTTGCGGGTTCGAATTCTGTTTTTCGCAGTGTGTCGATAATCTGTTCGGCTTCGGACAGAACCCTGTATTTTGAAACCAAAAATATTCGGGGCAAA
>JBIOYE010000127.1:0-6403 GCA_044870015.1 Candidatus Zixiibacteriota bacterium | reverse complement strand
TTTAGGCGAACTTTTATCCTTAGATAAAATCAACAAACTGGCCGATAGAACCCGCAACGGAGGGACTGAAATAGTCTCCTATTTAAAGACCGGTTCAGCTTTTTATGCTCCGGCGGCCGCAACTTTGGAGATGGTGGAGTCGGTTTTGCTGGACATAAAACGAATTTTACCGGTTTCGGCCTATGTTAAAGGTGAATATGGTTTAAAGGATTTATATATAGGTGTTCCGGTTCAACTGGGAGCCGGAGGGATTGAAAAAATTGTGGAGTTAAAATTATTACCGGATGAAAAAGAGGCTTTGCATAATTCCGCCAAAATTTATGAAGATATGCTGAAAGTTTTGGGTTATTAGGACGGTGAAGATTTTCTTTCAAAACAAATCAAACATCTTTTAATCCTGCCGATTGAATCTGCATCCGATGAAAAAATTCAAAAAAATAAACATTCCCGCTCAAGGCGAAAAAATAGAAGTTGTCAAAAATCAGCTAAAAATTCCCAATCAGCCGACTATCCCCTTTATTGAAGGAGATGGAATCGGAAAAGATATTACCAAAGTTTCCCAAAAAGTTTTAGATGCGGCAGTTGCCAAAGCTTATAACGGCCAAAAGAAAATCATCTGGCTGGAGATTTTTGCAGGGGAGAAAGCTTATAACCTCTATAAAGAATATCTGCCCAAAGAGACCATCGAAGCCATAAAGTATTTTGTAGTAGCCATCAAAGGACCTTTGACCACTCCTATTGCCGGTGGGTATAGAAGTTTGAACGTCACTCTAAGGCAGGTTTTAAACCTTTATGCCTGCATCCGTCCGGTAAAATATATCCCCGGGGTCCCGGCTCCGGTCAAACATCCGGAAGAGATGAATATTGTAATTTTCAGAGAAAATACTGAAGATGTCTATGCCGGCTTGGAATGGCCCCAAGGTTCCAAAGAATGTAAAAAGATAATCTCCTTTTTGAACAAAAATTTTAAAACCAATCTCCGCTTGGATTCCGGAATTGGCATAAAACCAATCAGTGTTACCGCCACTAAAAGATTGGTCAGAAAAGCGATTTTGTACGCCTTAGAGTATAATCGCCCCACGGTAACTTTAATCCACAAGGGGAACATAATGAAATTCACCGAAGGGGCTTTCCGGGACTGGGGGTATGAGGTGGCTAAAAAAGAGTTCCGGAATAAAATTGTGACAGAAGAAGAAGTTGACAAAATGTATGGAGGAGTTAAACCGGAGGGAAAAATTTTAATCAACGACCGGATTGCGGATAATATTTTTCAGCAGGTTTTAATCAGGCCCAAAGATTATTCGGTTTTGGCGGCTCCCAATCTGAATGGAGATTATCTTTCCGACGCCACCGCTGCCCAGGTTGGCGGTTTGGGTCTGGCACCGGGCGCCAATATCGGCGACCATGTGGCTTTATTCGAAGCCACTCACGGCACTGCTCCCAAATATGCCGGATTAAATATGGCTAATCCGTCTTCTCTGATTCTATCCGGGGTGATGATGTTAGAATATTTAGGCTGGAAAGAAGCGGCTGACTTGGTAAGAAAAAGTTTAGAGACCACCATATTGCAAAAGAAAGTCACCTACGATCTGGAAAGGATGATGGAGGGAGCCACCCGCCTTTCGACGTCTGAGTTCTGCGAAGCGATAATCGAGAATATGTAGATTCAAGTCACTATCTGGCAGTATACCCCCCGTCTATCACCAGTTCGGCTCCGGTCACAAATTTGGATTCCTCCGAAGCCAGATATAAAATTCCGTAAGCGATATCCTCCGGCTCGCCGATATGCCCCAAAGGATGTAAGCTGTTCAGATATTGTCTTCCCTCTTCCACATTTCCGCTGGATTTTAAATAATTTTCCACCATGGGGGTCCAGATGAAACCGGGATGAACCGAGTTGACCCGGATTTTGTCTTTAGCATATAGCAAAGCATCGGTCTTGGTCATTAGTCTCACAGCACCTTTGGAGGCGTGATAGGGTGGCACGTCCGGGGCGGAGATTATTCCGTAAATGGAAGAAAGGTTGATGATGCTGCCTGCACCGGCTTTCTGCATATAGGGGATGGCATGTTTGGTGCAGAAGAAAACCCCTTTGACATTGACCGCCATGACTTTATCCCATTCGGCTTCGCTAATTTCGTGAGTGGGCTTATTGGTGCCGGATATCCCGACGTTATTTACGAGTACATCTATTTTTCCGAAAGTTTTGATTACATCAGCCATAACTTTCTGGACTTCGGTTTCTTTGGCAGTATCCAGATGCCAAAACTTGGCTGTCCCGCCTGATTTCTGAATCTCTGTGACAACTTGTTCCCCTTTTTTATCCAAAACATCTGTCACTGCTACTTTGGCTCCTTCTCTGGCTAGGATTATACAGGTTGCCTTTCCGATTCCTAAAGACCCACCGGTTACGATGATTACTTTATTTTCGACTCTTCTCATTTTTAAATCTCCTTGGTTTAAGTCCTATGATTGGAAGTTTGTTATGAAATAGCTTTGGCAATCAAGAAGGCCGCGGTAGCGGCTACCCCTCCGATGAGCACGGTCTGAAAGGCACTTTTGATAGGTACCGTTCCGGTAAAGTGACCTTTGATATACCCGAAAACTGCCAAGGCCATTAATGTAATAATTACCGATAAAACTAAAGCCGTTTGAGCGCTGGAGAAAACTATATAAGAAAAAAGTGGAATAAATCCGCCGCCAACATAGGCCCCTCCAATGGTCAGAGCACTGCTAAGAGCCCGTTTGGGATTGGGTTCTTCCAGCCCCAATTCAAAGCGCATCATAAAATCGACCCAGGCTTCCGGACGTTGGCTTAAGGCTTCAACTATAGGAGTGCTTTCGTCGGCAGTCAACCCATAGGTCTGGAAAACCTGGGAAACTTCCATTTTTTCAATCTCGGTTTTTTCTTTGATTTCCAGATGCTCTCTTTTGCGTTCGCTGGCATAATGTTCAGCATCGCTTTTGGCTGCCAGATAACCACCCAGCCCCATGGCAATTGAGCCGGCTGCGATTTCTGCCAACCCGGCTGTTACTATGATTCCGGTGGAGCTGACCGCTCCTGAAAGTCCGGCCGCCAAAGCAAATGGAACGGTCAAACCATCTGCCATACCGATTACAATATCTCTGACAGTTTCGCTGGCGGTAAAATGTTTTTCAATATGCAGAGTTTGGGGCATAAGAAATCTCCTTTTTGGGTAATATAATAAAAAAAGGTGTCGGACTAACTGGTTTGGCTAATCTGACACCTCGAGAATGTTTTTCTTGACTATCAGTGCAGCCAGACCGTGGATTTGCGGGTCCACTCGTTTTCCGGATATTTTTCTTTCAAGAATTTGGCGGCTTCGGCTAAGGGTTCAGCTTTATTGGTGGCTTTATAGGCTGACACTCCGGCCCAGTAAGCGGTTTCCGGGGCTGCGGCGGCTTTGGGATAGTTCTGATAGACGGCTCTGAAACGATTCTCGGCTTCTTTATACTGGAGTTTGTCGAAGGCAAGTTTGGCTAAGCCCAATTCTAATTCTGCTAAATAATCTTCTACGTCCATAAATCCTTCTATGCGGTGGTGTTCGTTGCCGTCGGCATCCATTACTAAAATGGTCGGTGTCCATTTGGCTTTGAAGCGCTGGAATATCTGGGGTTGTTCTTTGATATGGATTTTGACGGGGACGAAATTACCGGATATGAACTGGATTACTTTTTCATTGGGATATACCTCGGCTTCCAGCCGAGCGCATCCGCTTCAGGCCGGGGCGGCAGAGAAGTCCAGTAAGACTGGTTTATTCTGGGGTTTGGCTTGCTTGAAAGCCGCATCGACATCTTTGAGCCAATTAATTGAAGACATAAAACCTCCTTGAATTTCTAAGAATTGCACTTTTGAATCCTACTAAAATATTGACAAGTTGTCATACAAAGTCAAGCGAAAATTTCTATTTTCAGTTTGACTTTCTCCTCTACTCCCCTTAAATAATCGTCAGCATTCCCAAAATAAAGGGCGATGCCGGAAAATCCAAGCACCGCCCTAGTGTTCCTCCTCTCTCCATCAACCAAATTTATTTGAGCATAACCATTCTCTTTACATCCACAAGCTCTCCGGCCGTCAGCTTGTAAAAATAAATTCCACTGGCTACCTTGGAGCCATCAAAAGCAACGGTGTAGGTTCCGGCTTTCTGTTGTTGGTCAAGCAGAGTTGCCACTTTCCGACCTAAGATATTATAGACCTCCAATTTTACGTGACTGTCATAAGGGAGAGCATAATGAATATTGGTATTGGCGTTAAACGGGTTCGGATAATTCTGAAATAAAGCAAAATTAATTGGTTTTTGTTCCGTGGAGGATTCGGTCCTGACTATTTTGGAAGCTGAACCGGTTTGCTGAGTTACAATAGAATATAGGGAATAGGGGACTACCGTCACCCTTTTGTTAAACACCTGGAGAGTGTAGACTCCGGTAGAAGTGGGAGTAAATCTCACCACTTCTGTAGGGTTGGCGGTACCGGATTGGGCAACTAAGACTCCTTCAGGATCCAGCAAAAGCAGGTCCAAATCAGCTTCTTCAGGCACATCTAAAACTCCTGACAGAAGTGTAGTTGCTCCAGTAGCTGTGAGAATATGAGACACAATCCCGGATGGATTCACGTTCCCGGTTATTGAAGAAGAATTCTCGGTTGGATTACCGGTTCCTTTAATATCTCCGCCTCGAATCAAAAATCCATCCACGTAGTTCATATCTCTTAAAGCCCCTTGGGGTTCAGGAATATCATTTAAGACATTGAGACGGAAGGTGTGCTCACCAGGGGAGGTGTTGTAACTCAGTGTGATTCCAAAGGTCAAATCCTTTTTTCCCGACAAGTCGGGGTCTGATGGATCTGAGGGTGCTCGGCAAAAATCAACTATCCCTTGAGATACCCCATCTATGAAGACCTCCGCATTCCCACCCCTAGGACCTCGAGCTATCTGAAGGTCGACCCCTGTACCAGTAAAAGTAAATCCTAAGAAAGCACCCGAGTTGGCTTTCTTAGCTCCTACATTTCGACAATAATGGCCATTCGAAGCTCTGTTATCTGAAACATCGTGCCAACCGCCAAACTTGGTAATTCCAGGTTCATCGCATTCCACAAATACACCACCGCCATCTCCTCCACCGATAATAAAGGCATTACCACCCCGAGTTCTATCAAAACGAACCGTGGTGGCAAAGCCTGACAGGAATGTTCTTCCTCGTAAGCCAATTACGGTATCACCTATAGCCGGAAAGGAAGCATCTGGTTTGGTTAGTTTGTTGGCTGCAATCTTTAATCTGATGATACCTGGCTTGGTTAGGGTGAAACTTCCTTCATCAAGATTCCCAACCGGTGTGTCGGTCAGATTTCCATCGTCATTTCTGGTTACGGTGCCGTACCTAAAAGAGGGTATCCCCAAATCGTTATTTAGTTCCATGAAATATTGTTTACCCTTGTCGGCAATATCATGACTGAAAGCCAGATAACAACGCCAATGACTATTTTCAGGCAAGCCGGTACTTAAGTCCACAATTTTCATTCTGGCTGTCAAGAATAATTGCCCGCTTGCAGTTTCAGCGCCGTAATCAATACTCTCTATGTCTAAAGCATCAGTCGGAACATTCACAACTGCCACATTAGCATCTGGAGCAAAGTCTGTTACTTCTGGGTCGGTATGAAACGGAGCAGGTGTACATCCTGTAACCGTGGGCACAGTTGGAGATGAGGCCAAAACACTATTACCGCTGGTTTGCCGGGTAACATAAATATTTCCAAAGAAATCGTTATGATCATCTGCATAGGAGATCACCGCTCCACCATGGGGGTCAAGAGCAACCTGGAAGTAATCTAAGAGGTTCCTGTTCGACCCATTCGGCCCAACATCAGGACAGCCAGTCCCACTCAGACAGATACTACCATGATGGATGATGTGGTCACTCACCCGGGTTTGTTTGAATGAGATATTGGCATCCAGAGCATTTAGGGTCTGAGAAAAGTAAACCTGCCAGTCAGCATCGTTAAGGAACTCAGCAGAAATTCCAGTTTTATCAGTACCATACCAGACCAGGTCCAGACGACCGGCATCACCAGCCTCTATCCAGGGCATGACATTGGTTTTATTATTTGGCTCCGCAGGATTGTTGACTCTTACCGGTGGACTCCAGGTTTTGGCTTGGTCAGTGGAGATCGAGAGCTGAATATTAACGCCATCTGACCAGACTGCATACACATTGCCAGCTCGGTCCACTTTCACTACTGGAAAGAGATTTCGGGCACTGGTGTTGGCAACAGTGGTAGTGCTCCATTGAATGGCATTCTTTGATCGGGAGATAAACAAACTGGAGGAACTGGCATGGCAAAGATAGACTGTCCCATCATTTTGATCAACATCGATATATCCTGGGG
>JBIOYE010000126.1:0-12736 GCA_044870015.1 Candidatus Zixiibacteriota bacterium | reverse complement strand
ATTGCAGAAGCGCATGGAGGAGTATATAAAGAAACAAGCTAAGAGTTGAACCCGGAGTTTTCGTTTAGAAGTATCGGGAAACATCTATATGATTGTCAGCGAGACCCAACGATTAGAAAAAGAAACCGGGCGCATTGAAGCTTTCAGCGACGGGGTTTTTGCCATCGCCATTACCCTCCTGGTGCTCGATCTCAAAATACCGCATCCCGGTGACTCGCAAACTCTGGCATCCAACCTGTTTGGGCAATGGCCGATGTTCCTCGCCTTTTTCAACAGCTTTGCCACCATCCTGATTATCTGGATGAACCACCACAATCTCTTTGGGCATATCACCAGAACCAATCCCTTATTCATGCTCTTGAACGGACTGCTGTTGTTGTGTGTTACCTTTCTCCCTTTTCCCACCTCATTGGTTGCGGAATATTACGGACATACGGGCCAGAGTGCTGCCGCCATCCTCTACTCCGGAACTTTTCTGATGATGGCTTTTGCCTTCAATCTTCTCTGGCGTTATGCCTCGCACCGGCACAAACTGCTTAATAAGAGCGTCACGACCGAACAGGTAAAAACTATTAACCGGCAGTATCTTGTAGGTCCTATTTTTTACGGGCTGGCCTTTATCTTCGCTTTTGTGCACGTTACCGCCAGCCTTTTGCTCATCATAGCCCTGGCGGTCTTCTACGCTGTCACAGCTTCACGGAGTGTGTGTTGATTGAGTGACAAACTTAAGGACGAATTCTCCCACTTCCAAAACAGCCAGCAGAAACGTAGAAAAGTATATGAAAGAGATTGTTAAATATTACAGCAACGGAGAAGTGACCGTGGTCTGGAAACCTTCAATTTGTATCCACTCCGGCAATTGCTTTACAGGATTAAAACAAGTTTTTGACCCGACTAAACGCCCCTGGATTAATGCGCAAGGCGCATCAACCGAACGAATTGTTGAGCAAGTGAAAAAATGCCCCTCCGGAGCTTTAAGTTTTTTCATGAATAATAAATCTGATAAAGCTTAACAAATACTGGAAGGAGCTACTGCTGACATTTCCTCAAATATATAAGAAGAATTGGGATTGTCGGGACTGAGCTGTTCAAGCCCCAAGTGCTTGCTGGCTGCATTAAAGATGAAATCCTCTTGACAAAAAAGTAGAAATAAGTTATACTAGTCTAGTATAGAAACTGACTCCAGGTCACATTTAATATCCTGCGGGTTTACCGGTTACACCCGGGGTTTCAACCCCGCGCAAAATTTGCTGTGAACCTGCCTACTAGCGGCGAAGGAAAGGTTTGGTGCTGTCACGAAGAAGTTAAATTCTCTTGGGTTAATGCTACATTTGTTCATTGTAATATTTGTCGCCTCACTTTTAATGGGAATGGAGTCCCGTGCAGATGTAATAATCGCTCCCGGTGAGACCAGCCCCCCTCTGCAGGCAGAGGATTGCAGCTTTTCCTCGGGAGGGCCGTTAGGAGAATGCCTCATAGGGTGTATCAATGATTGTGACGCTGGTAACAACACCGCCGAAGCGTCTTTGGACGTTTCTGATTATAATGCAGGCAAGAAGTTTGTTACTAGCATGGTCTACACGGACTTCATCGTCAAAGCCGATAGTAGCAATGCGGGCAATGAAGTCGACGGCAACATCAACTATGACGTTGAGTGGGCTGGCGGGTGGACCCTGAAGGGAGTGTTCACCGGATTTAACGATGTTAAGAGTACGGTGACTCTTACTCTATACGACCTGTCCAATGCTGGAACAGTTGTCAGGTCAGCAACCCTTCACAGCATGAGCACAGACGGATTTATTGGAATTGACATCATCGATGTCGGATTCGGGCTGGACAACGGCTCCACCGTAAACTCCATATCGGCTAATCTTATTCGGGGACATACCTACAGAATCGGGCTGACTATACGCTGCGAAGGCAAAGGCGCCTTGAATGCCACGGTTATTCTCGATTATCTGGCAGGTGGTTGGGGATTGTGGTGGAATGACCTCAAGGTTTCCATAGGAATCGACATAGAAGAGGAGATTGAGAAGTTATGGAAGGCGCTGGAAAGTCACACTCATATCTATCTCACCGGACGAGGAGAAGGACACAACAACACTGAAGCCCAGACTTCCCCGGCCATAATTATGGATGACAGCGTTCTAGCTGATAAGGAACTTGACTGGCTGACGGAAGATGAGCTCAAATCCAAATCCCTGCCGATGAAATCGAAAATGTCAGCCAACTACCCCAATCCCTTCAACGCCACCACCACTATTTCTTACACCCTGCCGGAGCCGTCACACGTGGAGATTAAAATCTACAACGTGTTGGGTCAGTTGGTGACTACTCTGGTTGACGAGGGAAAAAATGCCGGAACACACTCGGTTCAATTTGACGCGGCTCATTTGGCATCTGGAGTATACTATTATCGGCTGACAGCAGGCATTTATTCTGAGACACGTAAGTTAACACTGATAAAATAGACACATAGGGGCGAGTTCATCTCCCGCCCCATATTCTACACGGAATCTATTTACTAAAATTTACACTTTAGAATTCTTCACTTCCCCAATCCATCTGGTAATATGCTCTTCCAACACATCCAGAGGCAGACACCCTTCCCCTAAAACCTGGTCGTGAAAAGCTTTGACATCAAATCTTTCACCCAATTCAGCTTCCGCCCTCTCTCTTAACTCTTTAATCTTCAACTGTCCAATCTTATAAGCCAACGCCTGACCAGGCCAGGCAATATAGCGGTCAACTTCCGAATTAATATTATGTTCGGATAAACCGGTATTTTGCTTGAAGAAATCAATGGCCTGCTGTCTGGACCATTTGAAATAATGAATCCCGGTGTCCACAATCAAACGGGTAGCTCTCCAGGCCTGGAAAGTAAGTCTGCCGAAATCAGAATAAGGGTCAGAATAAAATCCCACCTCTTTTGGTAGTCCTTCAGAATATAAAGCCCAACCCTCTCCGAAAGCGGTAAACCATTCATGCTTTCTGAATTTGGGGAGGTCTTGTAATTCTTGCTGAATAGATCCCTGCAGATGATGTCCTGGAACTGCTTCATGATAAGCCAGCGCTTCCATAGTATATTTGGGCCGCATATTCAGGTGCGAAGTGTTGACATAAAAATATCCGGGCCTGGAAAAATCTTCCGGGGCGGAATAATAATAAGCATCCGGAGCTGCATCGGCTCTATAAGCTTCAATCTCTTTTAAATCCCATTTGGCTTTGGGTAAACGCCCAAAAAGCTCCGGCAATTTGGCATCCATTTTTATTAAGATTTGACGGAAACCGTTCATCAGAGAATCTTTGGAAGAGTAGAAAAATTTGGGATTGGTTCTCATGGACTGCATAAATTGCTGCAGGGTTCCCTTGAAGCCAACCTCTTCTTTGATTTTGTTCATATCCTGCTGAATCAAAGCCAGTTGCTTTTTCCCGATGTCGAAAATTTCCTGCGGGGTTAAATTGGTGGTGGTATGAATTCGGGCATAAAACTCATATCGTTCTTTTCCATCCGGCAGAGACCAGATACCCACCTCTTTGCGGCATTTGGGCAGATACTGGGTTTGCACAAACGCCAGAAGTTTTTTGAACGAGGGAACTATGGAATTTGAGATGGCATCCGAAACCTGTTGGGTTAGATTATCTTTGACCTCTTTTGAAAAATTTGCTGGAAAATTTTTGACCGGCTGATAAAGTTCGCAAAACTCTGGTTTGGCAACAATCTGGGCTTTTATTTGAGGGACGGCTTTTTCTATATTGACCTGAGCAGGGAGTAATCCTTCTGCCAGACCTTTTTGCATATTGGCAATTATGTCATCAATCTGCTTGGGGAAGGCATTTAAACGAGTAACGTAATTTTGATAATCTGGTTGAGTTTTGAAGGGATGATAGGAAATCAGCTGGGGAAAATCTACCTGTGGTCCATTTTGCTGTGAAATGGGAAAAACGTACGACTTAAATTTTGCACCTTCCAAGCCATCTCTGATTATTTTCTGGAAAATAAGCAGACTGACCCGGTCAGTTTCAGATAAATCTTGGGGATTTATTTTTTCGGATTGAGCTAGATAATTTTTCAGAGTGTCTAAATCGGCCAGGTAGGCTGTCTCGGAATAATCCGGCAATTTATCATCGTAGCGGTGGTCCCCCAGGTAAGTGGCAAAAGTGGGGTCTGATTTGAGTCTGAATTCCCAGTAGGAATCAAAGATTTGGTTCAGTTTCATGGTGGCTTCCTTCTTTTGAGAGCATGACAGCAGGGTTAGACAGGTCAAGGCCATGATAGCTAAGTTTATTTTTCTCCACATATGTTTAGGTCTCCTTTTGTATTTACTTTAAGAGCATATCCGAAAAAAGTTATTTTTCCGCGAAATGTTTATCAACTCCCAATTGCCATAACAAAAATGACCAGATATCGGTTTGCTCATTTAGAATTTTTGAGACCGGTTTTCCGGCGCCGTGACCAGCTTTGGGTTCCACCCGCAAAAGAATCGGATTCGGTCCGGCATTGGCTTTTTGCAGTAAAGCCGCCATCTTAAAAGCGTGCATGGGATCGACCCGAGAATCTTGCACACCGGTGGTGATTAAGGTGGCCGGGTACTTTACCCCTTCTTTAACTTTTTGATAAGGTGAATAGGCATACAGCCATTTGAATTGGGTCGTGTCTGAGGCAGAGCCATATTCCGGAATCCATAATCTGGCTATCAAAAATTTATCGTAGCGCAGCATATCCAACAAGGGAACCTGACAGACCACAGCTTTGAATAGATCCGGCCTTTGGGTGAGCATGGCTCCCATTAAGAGCCCGCCGTTGCTTCCACCTTGAATAGCTAATTTTTGCGGATTTGTGTATTTATTAGAAATCAGCCATTCTCCGGCCGCAATGAAATCATCATAAACATTCTGCTTCTTTTCTAACCTTCCGGCTTCATGCCAGGTTCGGCCATACTCTCCTCCACCACGGATATTGGCAACAGCATACACTCCCCCCCGGTCCAGCCAGACATAAAGTCCGCGGGAAAAAGCCGGAGTAATGCTGATATCAAAACCGCCATAACCGTAAAGCAAAGCGGGGTTGTTTCCGCCTAATTTTACCCCTTTTTTATTCACGATAAACATAGGAATTTTGGTCCCGTCTTTGGAGCTGTAGAGGATTTGTTTTACTTCATAGGCCGACAAATCAAAATCAATCTGCATCTTATCGGTCTGCTCTGATTTTCCGGTTTTCATATCATAGCGATAAACCGTGGGAGGATAGAAAAAGGAAGTAAAGCTGAAGAAAAGCTCATCCCCATCCACTTTGCCATCTAAGCCGCCCACCGTTCCTAAGGTGGGGAGGGGAATCTCTTTTTCCTTTTTTCCATCCAAAGAATAGATGTATAATTTTGAAACCACATCTTCACTTATCAAAAGAACTAATTTCCCACCCACAATTTTGAATCCCTGAATTACTCCTTTTTGTTGCGGAATAAGCTCTTTCCAGTTTCCCTGTTTGGGGTTATTGACATCCACAGCCAAAATTTTGTATCTGGGGGCATTTAAGTTGGTCATTAAATACAATTTATTTCCATAAACATCTCCGCCGAAACTTCCGTCCAGTTTTTCAGCCACGGGTATAAAATCTCCGCTTTTATTTATGTCCCGAATCCACAAATCATTTTTGGTCCAGTCCAAAGAGGCGGTAAGCATCAAATACCGGTTATCCGAAGAAGTTCCTATATCACACCATTCTTCTTTAGGTCTTCCTTCACCAAAAATTTCCTTGTCGGTATCCGGATTATCTCCCATTTTGTGAAAATATATTTTTCTGTAATATTTTTCATCTCCAGCTGGAACTGTTCCCGGTTTGGGGTACTTGCTATAGTAAAACCCGGATAAATCTTTTAACCAAGCAATACTGGCCGCCCGGGTATAAGGAATGGTTAAATCCAAATCTTTACCGGTGGCAGCATCTCTTATATAAAGAGTTGAGATTTCAGAGCCCCCTTCCGATTTTCCATAGGCCACTAAATCCCCGTCTGCGGAAGGTTGCATCCAGTCTAAAGCTACAGTACCATCCGTGCTAAAAGTATTGGGGTCTAAGATTACTTTGGCGGAGGCATTGTAACTTCCTTCTCTGACATATTGCACCGCATGATTCTGTCCGGCTTCTCTTTTGGAGAAAAAATATCGTTTTCCGTAAACACTGGGACTGGAAATGGTGGTTAAATCATAAAGTTTTTTCAGCTGGGTATTTATTTCATCGCGGTAGGGGAGTGTGTCTAAAATCGAGCGGGTAAATGCCGTTTGGGTGGCTACCCACTCCTCCACAGCCGGGTCTTCCTGTTTTTCCAGCCAGCGATAGGAGTCGGCAATTACCATACCATGCAAGGTATCGTAGACCACTTCTGCTTTGCTTACTGGGTATTTGTAGACTGATTGAGCTTGAAGTAAAGCAGGAATTAAGAAAGCTAAAAATAATACAAAAACAACGCCTCTGAATCTTTTCACTGCTGAAGTTCTAAACATTGGTTCCTCCTAATCAAGTTAAAATTTTGTTCCCAAGGGTTAAGTATTGAAGATAATATCTGAAGGGGTCATTAGTCAAGAAAAGCTGGGATAAATAGGCTCCTAGCAGCGGTCTGATTTATCAGACTATTTATAACTAAGTGCAATGAATCCCTCATGTTCTTCGGGACAAGTCGCACCGCTACAAACGAAGTTAAATTTTCCCTGATATTTGCAGAGCTTTCCAGCCCAAAGGCAAAAGAAAGGTCGCTAAAGCCAGCTTGACAATATCCCCCACCCAAAAGGGGTAAAATCCCAGAGCCAGAACTTTATCAAATCCGACATAACCGGCCAAAATCAACAGCCCAAAAGCAAAAACAATTATGTTTCCCATCGACATCGCCAGAAAACTGGTAACAATATTCCTATCCCATCTTCTTTCAGCCAGATAACCGGTTACGAAAGCGGCCACCACAAATCCAATCAGATACCCACCGGTCGGACCAGCCAGCACCGCCAGACCTGCCTTTCCACCGGCAAAGACCGGCAATCCAACTGCGCCTTCTGCTAAGTAGGTCAGGATAGCCAAAGCTCCTCTGGCAGACCCTAAAACTGCCCCAATCAACAGAACCGCCAGAGTTTGACCTGTCACAGGCACTGGAGTAAATGGCAATGGTATTACTATTTGAGCGGAAAGAGCCACCAGCAAACTGGCAGTTATCACTAAGACGGTGTTGTAGAGAAGGCTTGTATAAGTTTTAGCTATACCTGGTCGCCAGATATCAACTAAAGTCATCTGATTTACTCCATTTAACATTTGTGTCTAACTATATTAAATTACTCACAAAATGTCAAGAAAATTTAAACCTTCGGTTTCATCGGCGGTAGTTCAAAAGCTTTTGGCTCATGCTGGAACCCGACTTTATTGTGAGTGCCGTCACAGAAGGGTTTATTGCTAGAATTTCCACAGCGGCATAAAGAAATCATAGTCCGACCGGCTAAGCCGTAGTTATTACCCTGGGCATCACAAATGTTAAATTCACCTTCCAGTCGTAAAGGTCCATTTTGACTGACTGTGATTTTGGTATTGTCCACAAATCCTCCTTTTGAATTATGCGGAGAGGCCGGGATTCGAACCCGGGGTGGAGTTTCCCCCACAACTGCTTAGCAGGCAGCTGCCTTCAGCCGCTCGGCCACCTCTCCAAACAGATTTTACACAAATTATCCTGGCTTATCCTTACAAACTACTCCATTAGTCACAGATATTAAAAAATTTTACTTTTCAGCCCAGGCTGGCATGGACTTCATATAAAACGCGGCTCTGGTCAGAGCAACTTGCTCATTCAGGTTTGGTTGCCAGGTTTGAAACCAGTGAGCTATACCTTGTTGCACTTCACCTTTAGTCTTGAGCTTTCCGGCTGGGTCAGTGCAATATTTACAATAATCTGCTGCCGGACCTTTAAATTCTGGCATCCCCAAGGGGGCTGCGCAGGATTGACAAAATTTATCCATATTTGCTCCTTTTAATTGTTTATCAATTCTTATCTTTATAGCTTTTACTGTAAATAACGGAGGGTGGAGGATTCGAACCCCCATGGGCTTTCACCCGGCGGATTTCAAGTCCGCTGCCTTACCAATTAGGACTAACCCTCCTTCCATTGCCAACTCAATATATCAGTTTCACCAAATTTTGTAAATTTAAATTCTTGATTTAAAATTTGGGTTTGAGGAATCTTATTATCGTAAATATAGGTCCTCTTTTTTTCTCATTTCAGAAGCTTCTTTTTTAGTCTGGTGGTCATATCCCAACAGATGTAATACTCCGTGAGCCACCAAACGTTGGAGTTCTTGTGGCAAGCTGACCCCACATTCTTTGGCTTGTCTTTTGGCTTGCTGGAAGGAAACGTAAACTTCACCTAAAAAGGGAGAGTCCCCTTTCAAGTCCGATCCCAGTGGAAATGAAAGCACATCCGTAGTTTTATTTTTCCCCCGGAATTTGGAATTCAATTTCTTCATATAGCTGTCATTGATAAAAATCAGATTTAAAGCGGCTTTGGTTTTCTCCTTTTCTAAAATTCTTTCAGCTAATTTTCTTAAGGAGGTGTAGTTAAGCCGGGATTTTTTATTTAAATTGTGGACGAAAATTTTGGATACCTTTTTGGACATTGAGTAACTGATTAAGGTGAGATTCTACTAAAAACCGCTCAACTGCCTTTTTCGTATTTTTCAAAAGCTTTGATAATTTCAGCCACCAATCTGTGACGCACCACGTCTTTATCAGTCAAGTACACAAACTTAATCCCCCCGACTTTTTCCAATATTTTCTGACATAAAATTAAGCCGGATGACTTTTTGTCGGTCAAGTCAATCTGGGTGATATCTCCGGTGATGATGACTTTGGAATTTTCTCCGGCCCGGGTCAAAAACATTTTCATCTGGGCTAAGGTAGCGTTTTGGGCTTCATCTAAGATTATGTAAGAGCTGTTCAAAGTTCTGCCCCGCATAAAAGCCAGAGGCACAATTTCTATAGTTCCCAGCTCCATCAATTTCTGAATTTTATCGGAGGGTAACATTTCATGCAGAGCGTCGTAGACCGGACGTAAATAAGGGTCCACTTTGGCTCTAATATCACCCGGCAGAAATCCCAAAGATTCACCGGCTTCTACGGCTGGTCGGCACAAGATTATGCGGTTGACTCGTTTTTGTTTCAAAGCCGCCACCGCTGTGGCCACCGCTAAGTATGTCTTTCCGGTCCCGGCCGGACCGATGACTATGACGATGTCATTGGTCTCCATGGCTTGGACATACTCTTTTTGCCCCACGGTGCGGGGTTTGATGCTTTCTTTGGTGACGATAGATGTGATTAAAGCTGCGGATTCTATCTCTGCGGCCGGGCCTACTCCGTTTTGCTTAACCATGCTGATGGAGTAAAGCACGTATCTTTCGGAGAGCTCGTTATTTTTGCGCAGGTGGGAAATCAAATCGTGGATGACCGTTTCCACTTGCTTGACATCTTTCTCCGGACCTTCCAGAGTCACTATCTCCCCCCTGGCGATGATTTTTATACCGAAGGCCTCTTCAATTATCCTCAAAAATACTCCGTTTTGCCCGAACAACACCCTCTGGTCGACATCTTCACCCAGAGTTAGTTTCTTCACCAATTGTTTTTGCAATTAATTCCTCCTGTTAAGAATTAAAATTTGTTAAATCTAAATTTGCCTTTATTTACATTTTTTAGGTTTTAAACTACAAATGTTTTTTTCACTCAGTGTTTCTAAAAGTTTATAGTGAGAAATCGTGCGGCCTATCATTTTTCCAAACCTACTTTTCTCAGCAGTTCAATATATTTCGGCTCCGAACGAAGAAAGAGGAAAGCGGGGTCGACCTTTACAGGAGAGTGGACGAGGAATAATTGTCTTTCCTGGTAAGATTTCTGAAGCCAAGTTAGGGCCTGGTCTTTCTCTCCCAGACCGGCGTATATGTGAGCGATCGAAAAAGCTGAGACATACCGCTCTCGTGACACTTTCTGCAGTTTTATCAGCACTTCGGCGGCGTCCTGCTTTCTTCCCGTTGCCGCATAGACATATCCGAGTACCGCCAAGACCAGAGTACTGTATCCCGATAGGCTAAAAGCTCGTTCTGCCTCTCGTATCGCTTCTTCCGATTGACCCTTCTGCACATAGGCCAGACTCAGTGCTATGTGAGCAACGTAGAAGTTTTGATCTATTTCCAAAGTTTGGTGATAAATTTCTATGGCTTGGTCGTAGCGTCCAGCCAGATAGTGAACTAATCCCACATCGCTGTTAATGATGAGAGACAATGGATCCAATTCCTGGGCTCTCTTGATTTCAGTCAAAGCCTCTTCCAACTTCCCCATTGATGAAAGTGTAAGTGAGTACCACAGGTGGGCCGGGGCATAGCCAGGATTTAATTCAATGGCCCTCTGGAATTGCTTTTCTGCTCCGGCCCAATCCCAGTCGTAGAGCATCTTTAGATGGGCCAATGAGGCGTGGGCTTCGGCCAAAAAGGGGTCAAACTGGAGTGCTTTTTGAGCCGCTGCTTTAGCCTTTGGCATTGATTCTTGAGGGGGGACGTAGCAGTAAACTCCCAGAAGAATGTAAGCATCGGCCAAACCAGCATAGGCCAAGGCATAGTTAGGATCTTTCTCTATAGCCTGATTAAAGTACTCGATACCCCTTTTAAACCCTTCCTCGGTGCGCTTATTCCAGTGAAACCGGCCTCGCAGGTAAAGTTGGTAAGCTTCAGTGTCGGTGGTAGGAGATTTCTTCAGCACCTGATTTTCATGAGGAGTGAGTTGGATTTTTAAGGCCCGAACTATCTGTTGGGCGACTTTTTCCTGAATCTCAAAGACATCCTCCATAGTTCCAGTATATTTCTCCGCCCACAAATGGGCGTCCTGCACTGCGTCAATGAGCTGGGCGGTGATTCTCAAGTCACTACCCTGCTTGCGGACACTTCCTTCTAAGACATACTGAACCTGCAGCTCTTTGGCTATTTGCTTTAA
Organism: Candidatus Zixiibacteriota bacterium; assembly: GCA_044870015.1. GTDB lineage: Bacteria > Zixibacteria > MSB-5A5 > DSPP01 > RBG-1 > RBG-1. The sequence continues at coordinate 1,731 of JBIOYE010000126.1, read as the reverse complement.
CGGTTTTTTGGTCCCCTTATAATGCATGGCCGAAGTACGGGAGATGACTTTTAAGTCTTTTATCTTGGACAGATTCATTATTATTTCTTCGGTCAGGCCGTCGCTGAAATACTCATTCTCTTTGTCCGGACTGATATTGTCCAGCGGAAGAACTGCTATCGACTTGGATGAAGCTGCCCCACTGGTTACCTTGAGATTTTCTTGGATCTGACGCAGGTCTCTTAAAAATTCATCTGCATTCCCATACCTCTGGTTGACATCTTTGGCCATGGCTTTGTCTACTATCTGCTCCAATTCGACAGGTACCGCCGACCTCAAACTAGTTACCGGTTCAGGCTCTTCATTCAGGATAGAGTATATTACCGCCTGTTCGTATTCTCCTCGATAAGGGAGCTGTCCGGTTATCATCTCATACAGCACTACTCCAAAAGACCAGAGGTCGGTCCGCTGGTCAACTTCCTTTCCGGAAGCTTGCTCCGGAGACATATAAGCAATTGTCCCCACAGTCGTGCCAGCCTTGGTGAGGGGAGTGGCTGACTTTAACTTGGCCAGCCCGAAATCCATAATCTTGACCCGATTTTCAGGGGCGATTTTTATATTATCAGATTTTATGTCTCGATGAACTATCTGTTTTTGGTGGGCAGCTTGTAACCCCTGGCAGAGCTGTATCGCTATTTCGATAATTTTGCTCAATTCCAACTTTGTTGCGGACAGTTCCTTTAAATTGGGTCCTTCGATAAGCTCCATTACTATAAAATTCTGTCCTTTATTTTCTAATATATCGTGAATGGTAGTAATGTTAGGGTGATTCAAGGCTGAAGCTGCTCTTGCTTCTTGCAGGAAACGAGCCCGTTCAGTTTCGTTATCGGTCAAATGGTGAGGAAGAAATTTTAGTGCAACATGTCTGTTTAGCTTGGTATCCTGGGCTTTGTAAACCACACCCATCCCCCCTTCGCCTAATTTCTCTAAAATTTTGTAATGAGAGATGGTTTTACCGATCACTTCTCTTGAAACTGTTTTACTGTTTTACTTTTTAACTTTTTTCAAATCCAATTTAATCCCCAGCTCTTCTATTTGTCTTTCGTCCACTTCAGCCGGAGAGCCATCCATCAAAGATTGGGCCGCCGTAGTTTTAGGGAATGCGATTACTTCCCGGATGGAATCTACTCCGGTCATCAAAGCCACTATCCGGTCAAACCCCAAGGCAATTCCTCCGTGGGGAGGTGCTCCGTATTCCAGGGCTTCCAATAAGAAGCCGAATCTTCTCTCGGCCTGGGCATCAGTCATACCCAAAGCGTTGAAAATTTTCTGCTGAATATCTCTGCGGTGATTTCTGATTCCACCGGAGGCGATTTCACTTCCATTCAGGACTAAATCATATTGATTGGCTCGGATGTTAGCCCAGGGATGCTCCGGATTGTCTAAGGGTATTTTAGTTTTGAACCCTTCTTCCAATTTTTCCATATCCTCGGTGAAAGGAGAAGTCACGATATTATGCATGGCGTCAAATCTTTTTTCCTCCGGGCTGTATTCAAACAGGGGAAACTCCGTAATCCACAAAAAATTCCATTTACTTTTATCGATTAGATTATACTTTCGGCCGATTTCTACTCTTAATTTCCCGATAGATTCGTAGGCGATTTTAGGTTTTCCGGCTACGATTAAGATTAAATCCCCAACTTGAGCCGAAGCTTTTTCCTTGATTATTTTTATTTCATTTTCTTTCAGATA
>JBIOYE010000125.1:0-2512 GCA_044870015.1 Candidatus Zixiibacteriota bacterium | reverse complement strand
CCAGAAATCCAAAAAAGGTCTTAAGAACTCTAATTCGTCCATTTACAGTATGGTCTGAAACTTTGTCTTTCATGGACATGATGTAATCTTGGACAGTGGATTTTTCTGTTTTATCAAAATCTACCTTTTTGACTTTAAGAAAATTATAGAAATTGGTGAGTCTTTCTCCATAGATATCCAGGGTCTTTTCCGAAAGATTCCTGACCTTACAATTATAGTAAAATTGTTGTAAAGATTCTTTAAACATAGCAGAATCTTTATCGGTCAGTTCCAGCAGTCTCTTCATCGGTTCTTTCATAAGACAGGTGCTCTTTTTAGTGTTTTTTGCCTCAAAATAAAAAGTCAGCAAACTGCTAACTTGCTGACTTTCAACAAATTCCATGAGGGTGGATGGGATCGAACCATCGGCCACCTGCTTAAAAGGCAGATGCTCTACCACTGAGCTACACCCCCGGATTAATCTGTTTAGTGACTAGCACTAAGTTTGGCTACTGCCATCCCGTAGGGATTTGAACAGCCAAAATATAAAATTCTCAAAATTTGTCAATCCAAAATTATAGTATCTTCTCTCCGGCATCCGGTGGAAATCAGAAAGATTTTGGCTTCGGTATTTTCCTGAACATAATCCAAGTATCTACGGGTGTTGGCTGGTAATTTTTCAATTCGGGTTATGCTTTGAGTAGCGGTTTTCCAGCCCGGAAGAGTCTGGTAAATCGGTTTACATTTTTCAAACAAATTTTGGTCCTGGGGAAACTCCTGTAAAATCTCGTTTTTATATATATAGCCGGTGCAGACCCTTATCTCATCTAAATTATCCAGAACATCCAATTTGGTTACGGCTAATTTGTCTACTCCATTTATTCTGGTGGCATACTTCAAAACCACCAGATCCAGCCAGCCGCATCGTCGCGGACGACTGGTAGTAGCCCCGAATTCATCCCCTTTCTGGCGCAGAGAGTTTCCCAGAGAATTATTCAATTCCGTGGGGAAAGGGCCGTTTCCCACTCTGGTGGAATATGCTTTGGCTACCCCGATTACTTCATCTATGGCTTGGGGAGGAATCCCCAGGCCGGTACAGGCACCCCCGACCGTGGTATTGGAAGAGGTTCCGAAAGGATAAGTCCCGAAATCTATATCCAGCAAAGTCCCCTGCGCTCCTTCTAAGAGTAAATTTTTATTTTGCTTCATGGCTTGATTTAAAAACAGAGAGGTATCCCTGACATAATTTTTGATTTTAGTTTTGAAACCGGAAAAAATCTTCACAATCTGGGCCGCTGAAAGTTTCTCTTTTGAATTTTTCAAAACATTCTGCTTGGATTTTAGATTTTCTTTCACTTTGGCTTCGAATATTTTCTTATTCCATAAATCAGAAATCCGAATTCCGGTTCTGGCGATTTTATCCTGGTAAGCCGGGCCGATTCCTCTCAAGGTAGTCCCGATTTTATCTTTTCGCTTTTGTTCTTCATAGGCTTCCATAATTTTATGATAGGGCATTACCAGATGGGCTGATTGTGAAATCCAGATCCGTCCTTCCGGGTTGATGCCTTTTTTCTTCAGGGCATCTATTTCGCTGAAAAAATATTCTAAATCGATTACCACCCCGTTACCGATGACACATATTTTTTCAGGATGCAAGATACCGGAAGGGATTAAATGCAGGATAAATTTCTGTTCACCCACTACCACGGTATGACCGGCATTGGCTCCACCTTGATAGCGGGCGACAATGTCGGCCTGGGAAGTCAGAATATCTACAATTTTCCCCTTCCCCTCATCACCCCACTGCATTCCCACCACTACTCGAGTTGTCATTTTTTTATCTCCAGACATACAAAACCCCCATTAAGGGGGAATTTTTATCCTAAAGTAAAATAGCAAATTAAATCATTAAAGCAAGTGGTTTATCCAGCTTAAAATTTTATTTCTCCCCTGTTTGGTTTTGGCGGAGAAGAAGAGGAAGTCTTCATGGTTGAGAATTTCTTTAAACTTTTGGGCTGTGTTATGCAATTCGCTGGAAGAAAGTTTATCGGATTTGGTCAAAACCAATAAATATTTTAAGTCAATAAATTCCAGAAACTCCAGCATCTCCAAATCCTCTTGGGAGGGAGGATGGCGGCTGTCTAAAATTTGAATTATTCCTTTCAAATTAGGTGAGTTTTTCAAATAATTTTCAATCAAATCCTCCCAGCCACTTTTGATTGTTTTGGAAACTTTGGCAAATCCGTATCCGGGCAGGTCTACAAAATAAAATCTGTCATTGATTTTAAAAAAATTTAGAGCCTTGGTCTTTCCGGGAGTTTTAGAAATTTTGGCTAAATTTTTCTGACTGGTGAGAGTATTGATTAAAGAAGACTTGCCCACATTGGAACGGCCGGCAAAGGCGACCTGGGGAAAATTATTGTGAGGTAAGTCTTTTAAATCGAAGACTGACTTGAAATATTCTGCCTTTTTGATCTCCATCTCAATCTAAGCATTTTTTCTCTCCACTCTTCTCCTGAAAGACCAATCTCGG
>JBIOYE010000124.1:0-4993 GCA_044870015.1 Candidatus Zixiibacteriota bacterium | reverse complement strand
TGGTAGAAAATGATTTTTATTAATTTTAAGCTTTTATTTTCAATTTTGCCAATCTCGCTTTAGCATCTTTCATTTCTTTAGCTTGCAGCTCTGGGTCGGCATCCTTCCAGATGGTCAAGAACTTTTCATATTCTTTGATAGCTTTATCCTTTTCTCCTTTTTGTTCATAAGCGACTCCTAACCAGTAGTGAGCTTTGACTGAAGCAATAGGCCAATATTCTACCATCGGTAAAAAGGGCAAGGTTATGGGAAAAGCTGAAATCGGTGACCACCAGGTGGTCCGCTGGAGTTCTTCAATAGCTTGGTTTATCTGACCAGTTTTCAACAAAGTTACTGCATAGTGGAATAAAGGAGCATGCTTCTTGATAGGTAAAGATTCGAATGCTTTTCCAAAATTATCTAAGGCTAAGTCATATTTCCCTTCCTCCCAGGATAGTAAGGCATAGTCATAATCATAACGTATTTGCCAAACGGGTGGTTTTCCACTAAGCTCTTTTTTTAGTTCGTCCATTATTTTATAAGCTTTTTGGGGGTTTCCATTTTTCAACCAAGCCCAAGCCAAACCATCGCGCCCATAAAATACATTGCTGGGGTCTTTTTTTAGTTCAGCGGAAAGCTTTTGCATATATTCTAACATAGCTGAAAAATCGCCGGTTTCATTAGCCATTAAGGTCAGTAACAAATACTCAAAGTCGACGTGCTCTTGAAGTTTTTGACTCTTATGGAGCAAGAGAAGGCTGAGAATTTGCTTTTGGGTTTCTATAAATTGGCCTCGATGAAGAGGAATTAAAACCAGAGCTATTTCGGCCCAGGCTTTTTGTATTTTATCCGAAGTCGAGCCGCCCTGTTGATAATATTTTTCAGCACCGGCATAATCCTGCCGCAGAAGAGCAATATCTCCCAATTTTTCAAGGCTTTGGTAATCAGAGCGGAGAGAGATGGCTTTTTGATACCAATCCAAAGCAGAATCGATTTCCCCGAAAGCAAAATAGATTTCCCCCTTGCTATCATAGGGATTGGGCTCTCCCGGTGCTAATTTCAAATATCTGTCTACTGCTTCTAAGGCTTCTTTTCTTGAGTTTTGGGCGGCATAAGTATAAGCTAATGAATTCCATAAATTTTTATCCAAAGAATCGTTTTTTAACCCTCTTAAATAAGTTTGTAAAATTTTTTCGGGTTCATGCAAACTTCCGTAGATACCACCTAATTGTTGATAAGCGCCTTGCTCGTGAGGGTATTTTTTCAAAAGGGTTTCCAAGATTTCTGCGGCCTTGGTGAGATTTTGTTCTATCGTGTTGATATATTCAGCTTGAATCAGCATGCGCTCTCTTTCGGTCACTTTATTTCTCAATTTCCAGGCTTTTTGTAAAGCTTTTCTTCCGGTTTCGGCATCCCCAGCCCGTAGTGATAAAAGAAAGTACGCCATAGCAAAATTACTGTCTAACTCAATGGCTCTTATCAGGGCCGCGTTAGCTTCGGCATAATAGAATTTCTCAAATAGTTCTACCCCTTCTAAGAAAGAACGATACGCCTCAGGTGAACTTGTGGTCACTTCAGCTACAGATTTGGTTTCGGTCACAGCCGTGGGAGTGATATTCAAATCATTTCTGACTAAAATGGCCAAGCTATCCACCAAGGGAAATATTTGTGCCGCTGAAAATCCGGTGATTCTTTGTGAGTTTAATATTTTTCCAGATTTTACCTCTATCAATCGAGTAGTAACAACTAATTGAGGCTGGCCTTGCAAAATAGAACCTAAAAGCATGGTCTTAACCCCGGCTCTTTGGGCTATCTGAGTAGCCAAAGATGGGGTTATTTTGGACTCCGTTTGGCCAAGCTGTTTTTGAATATCATACAATCGTTCTCTGCTGATAACTTCTAAACTTTGGGTTTGAGACAGAGCAGTGATCAAAAGATTAGTTAACATTTCTCCGGTATGTTCTTTATCTCCTGGGTCCGGAATATTTTCAAAATACATTACTGCCAAAGAATTTTCAGAGGCTTGAGCAGTTTGCTCTTTAGTAAATTCCACCTTAAAAGGATTCAGAATAAAAAATAACAACGCTACCACTACCACAACCGAGGCCGGTATCAAGACTTTTAAGATATTCTTCTTGGGTTTAGGAGGTTCGTAAGTTTGGGTTAAGATTGAAGATTTGGCATACTCTAGCCCCTTTCTTTCTCTTCTTAAATCAGCTACTAAATCATCTACATGTTGATATCTTTCTTCTTTATCCTTAGCCAAAGCTTTTTCAACTATTTCTTGAAATTTAGGAGAAGCTTGATTGTTAAATCTGGCCACCGGCTGAGGCTCTTCATTCAAAATGGAATAGATTATGGCAGATTGATGTTCACCTCCGAAGGGGAGTTTAGAGGTCAGCATTTCATACAGCACTACTCCGAAAGAGAAAATATCTGAACGCTGGTCAACTTCCTCAGCTTGAGCTTGCTCCGGAGACATATAAGCGGCCGTTCCCAAAGTAGAACCAGCCTTAGTCAGCTTGGTTGCCCCTTTCAGCTTAGCCAAGCCAAAATCCATTATTTTAATTTGACCCTTAGGAGTGACTTTGATATTGTCTGACTTGATGTCTCTATGCACAATCTGTTTCTCGTGGGCTGCTAAAAGCCCTTCACCAATTTGAATAGCCAACTCAAGCACTTTTTTAAGCGAAAGAGTTTGCTCCTCAATTAACTGTTTTAGAGTCTTACCTTCCACATATTCCATTACAATATAGACTTGCCCTTCATATTCATCTATCTCATGAATGGTGGTGATGTTGGTATGGTTCAAAGCCGAGGCCGCTTTGGCTTCGTGGAAAAATCTTTCTTTCTCGCTTAAATCAGAAGCTAAATACTGTGGAAGAAATTTCAGAGCCACAACTCTATCTAACTTAGTATCCTGGGCTTTGTAAACTATCCCCATCCCGCCTTCACCGATCTTTTCTAAGATTTTGTAATGAGAGACGGTCTTGCCAATCATAGGGAGTAAAGTTAGGAAAGTCTCAAGTAAAATGCAAATAAAATATATCGGGGGTCAAATTTTCATCGATACATTTTTGAATCAAAAAATGGTTGACAAAACCAAAGAGATACTTTAATATAAAGTAACTTTAAAGAAGAGGGTGAGTCTTAAAGCAAACTAAATGAGTCTATTTACCGCCATAATTTTATTTTTTTATGTCTTGGCGATTGTGGTCTTGGTTTTATTCGGCCTGCATCGCTACTATCTGGTTTATCTGTACTACAAATACAAAAACAAACCCCTGAAGCCCAAAAGAAAGTTCGATAGACTTCCTTCGGTAACGGTTCAGCTCCCTATCTACAATGAGTATTATGTAGTTGACAGATTAATTACCTCCGTCAGTCAGCTGGATTACCCCCAAGAACTGTTGGAAATCCAGATTCTGGATGATTCCACGGATGAAACCTCCGGCAAAGCCAAAGAATTAGTAGAAAATTTCAGAAAAACCGGTTTGGATATAGTTTATTACCATCGGGAGAATCGGGACGGGTTTAAAGCCGGGGCTTTGCAGTATGGTCTAAATAAAGCCAAAGGAGAATTTTTGGTGATTTTGGATGCCGATTTTAAAGCTCCCTCCGACCTGTTGAAAAAATCAATCGACTTTTTCACGGATGAAAAAATAGGGATGGTGCAGTTCCGCTGGGGCCATTTGAATCGGGACTTTTCGGTTCTAACTAAACTTCAGTCCATATTTTTAGACGGGCATTTTATGATAGAGCAGACCGCCCGTCACCGCTCCGGCAGATTTTTTAACTTTAACGGAACCGCCGGTATCTGGAGAAAAGAAGCCATTGCCTCATCCGGTGGCTGGCAGTTCGATACTCTAACCGAAGATTTAGACTTGAGCTACCGGGCCCAATTAGCCGGCTGGGAATTTATCTATTTAGCTGACGTGGTTTGTGAAGCCGAACTGCCTATCGAAATGAATTCTTACAAAACCCAGCAACACCGCTGGGCCAAAGGTTCGGTCCAGACCGCTAAAAAACTTTTACCAGTAATCTGGAAATCCAGCTTACCCTGGCCTATGAAATTGGAAGCCACTTTCCATTTAACCAATAATCTGTCCTATCTGTTCATGCTGATTCCTCTGATTTTGATCTTACCCAGTTTGGCTTTGTGGCTGAAGCTGGACTGGAACAAAGCTTTTATGGTCTATACTTTCTTTTTTGTCACCACCACCCTCTCGGTCTGGTTTTATTTTGCCTGCTCCCAGAAGGAGATTTACAAAAACTGGAGGACGGTTTTAAAATATCTGCCGATTTTATTGCCCTTAGGCATCGGTCTGTGGGTCAACAACACCAAAGCGGCTCTGGAAGGTCTGTGGAATTACAAAACCGAATTTGTGCGGACTCCCAAATATGGGATAGAAAGAAAGGTGTCATTTTCAACCCCCCTAAAATACCAGAGTCAGCATAACTGGGTCTCTTTGGCAGAGCTAATCTTTTTCGGGTATCTGACCCTGACCATTTTCTATGCCTGGGTGAATAAAATTTATGTAGCCATACCGTTGCTTTTGGTTTTTCAAATCGGTTTCGGAATTGTAGCCATACTTTCCTGGTTACATTCCCGAAAATTAAAGCAAGTGAACCTGGGTTTCAATAGTTAGAGTCAGTTTGATTATTTGAATTTCATCTTTATCGGAAGATTGTGAAGTCCAAATCCCGTCTTTCTTCAACCATCGCGGTTCACGGAGGAGAAGAGCCGAAATTTCCCATAGGAGCGGTGGCCCAGCCGATTTACCAGACTTCCACTTTTGTCTTTGAATCCACTGCCAAAGTAAAAAGATTCCAGGAAGGTGACCCCAGTTTATATCTGTACACCCGCTACGGCAATCCCACCATCAAGGCGGCGGAAGATAAAATCGCCCAGTTGGAAGGGGGAGAGGAAGGTCTGCTCTTCACCTCCGGTATGGCGGCCATTTCCACCACCATTTTGACTTTGTGCTCTACCGGCGATAAAATCATAGCCACC
>JBIOYE010000123.1:0-4206 GCA_044870015.1 Candidatus Zixiibacteriota bacterium | reverse complement strand
TATATTTTTTATTCGGGCACCAGTATTTGATTATCAAGCTTTTAATAGCATTGCTAACCCTGGGCACAACCGTGCTTTTATATCTGATTTTTAAAACTGAAATCGGCTCCGACCTATGGTTTTTGCTTTTGCTTTTTGTCTCTAGCTCCGCCATTTTGGAATTTGCCCACTATGAATTGTCCGAAATCCCCTATTTGTTCGTCGCCTTATTATCCATTTACTTCTGGAAAAAACAAAAGTACGTCGGCACCATTCTTTGCCTGATTATAGCTTATCATTTCCGAACCGAAGCTCTGGCTTTAATAGGTGCCTACCTAATCTATTATCTTCTGCAAAAAAACTGGAAAAAGCTTTTAATCTTCGGAGCTTCCGTCTTGGCCGGAATTTTGCCCTGGACTTTAAGGTCACTTCTCATTGGAGGTAATCAGCAGATAAAAGTTCTTTTGGCCAAAAATGAGTATGAATTGGACTCCGGGATGATCGGATTTATCGATCTGATTCAACGAATCATTCACAATTTCAAGCAATATTTTTTCAAATATGGAGGAGTGGTGATTCTCAATACCGAAGGCTTTCTTTCCATTCTAATGATGCTTTTGGCATTAGTGGGGTTAATCAGGTTCTTAAAAATAAGCCCGATTGGTAAAATTATTTTCCTATTTGTAATTTTTCACTTACTGGTGATGGTTTTGTGGCAACCCTCAGCCACTCATTACCGTTACTTAGTCACCATTTCCCCTTTTCTAATGTTAGGGTTTATTTATGGTTTCTATAGTTTTCTCAAGTTTGTAAAGGAGCTATTTTGAGAAAATTTTTCTGGATTATAATTATTTTCAACTTCATTTTGTTAATCCCCAGGTTTAAGGCTAATTTTCCGATTTTGAAGAGGAATCTGGCTGGAGATATAAGAGCCGGAAATCCGTCTGGGTCAAAGGAACTATTAGAAGCCTTCGATTGGTTAAAAACCCAAAAAGAGCGGGGGGCTATTAGAGAAGACGCGGTAGTAGTTTGCAGCAGACCGCAACTGTGTTACTATTATTCCGGATTCAGGTCGTTCAATTTTCCTTATAGCGAAAATGAAAATTTGGTATTTGGCACCATCAGTCCAGCGGACCTCATCATGGCTGAGAACATACAATATTTGTCTCAAGCTTATCTAAATAAGGTTCTTATGGACAGCGCCAAGTATTTTCGGCCCATTTACAGAACTGCTGAGAAATTACCTATTCTGGTGATTTTTGCGGTGAAAAAAGATGAAGTGGCTAAGCTGGCTGATAAAAAACCCAATTAAGTACTGTTGTTCGTTTGAAGATTGGCCTAAAAATTAATTTTGAATTTTTTGCTTGACAAATGCAATTATGGCTGTAGATTTATTATAGAAAATTAGCTCTTTGAAAATAATTTTAAAGGGAAGCTGGTGAAAATCCAGCACAGCCCCGCTACTGTAAGTGGCTACGAAAACTAAATTTTCGCGCCAGTGACCGGGCATACGAAGATGCTTTCAAGGGACGAAGTCATTTAGACGTAAACCTTAGGTTTCTGGCGCGGATTAATCATTCGAGATGAATAAGACTTTCTCGGAGAAGATTAGCCAGTAGGTCTGAAGCCACGAAGTCAGGATACCTGAAGCTCCCGATATATCGGGGGATACCTTCGTGGGTGAGGTTTACCGGTAGTCAAACTTTGACCCCAATCCACAAGGTTGGGGTTTTCATTTAGCGAGTAGAAAACTTTAAACGTTTTTAAAATGTCTCCCCGACAAGTCGGGGACATAAAGGAGGATTAAGTGGCATACCTATTCGTAGTGATTGGAATTTTAGCCCGTCTTATCCCTCATCCGGTGAATTTTGCTCCTATTTTGGCTATAGCATTATTTGGGGGGACTTATTTGAACAAAAAGACCGCCTTGTGGGTTCCTCTTTTGGCTCTGGTTATCAGCGATTTATTTCTGGGAACTTATTCACCTCTTTTGATGCTTTTTGTTTACGCCAGCACTTTAGCCAGTGGTCTTCTGGGTCTATGGTTGAGAAATCATAAAAATCTTGCCAACATAGTGGGAGCTTCACTTTTGAGTGCTGTACTATTTTACTTGCTTTCCAATTTTGGGGTCTGGATAATGCCTTCGGGGTATCCTCATAATTGGGCCGGATTAATTGAATGTTACCTGATGGCTTTACCCTTTTTGAAAAACAGTGTGGCCAGTAACTTAATTTACACCGCAGTTTTCTTTGGAGCTTATGAGATGGCTCAAAGTTTGTTGAGAAAAAGAAGGTTGGCTGCAACTGTTAAATAAGAAATCCTTTTAGAACGCGTAGGGGTGGTTCATCCCGAGTCAAAACGAGGGAAGCTTGTCTCCACCCAAAATTAGACAAAATATGACAATTTCCACTACTAAACTGGTTTGTATTGCTGGACTCTTCATCATATTTTCTCATCAACTTTCCTTTGCTCAATCCACCAAAAAAATTGAGGGATTTATCTTAGAAGTCGGCAGTTCTAATCCTGTCAGCGGTGCTAAAATCCAGCTTCAAGGCACCAATTATCAGACCATTTCGGATTTACGCGGCTACTTCTCTTTTGAGAATATTCCACCAAATAATTACCGGTTGAAAGTTTCTTCTTTGGGCTATAAAGAAAAATCTTTATCAGAGATCAGTATAACCCCCGACCAGACCTTGAAATTAACTGTTCACCTGAATCCCGACCCCATCCCTATGCCGGAAATCGAAGTGGTTGAAAACAAAGACAATCTGCCGGTGACTACTTCCTCAAATTTAATTTTGACCAAAGAGCAAATCCGGAGTGCAAATGCAATCAATATTGCAGATGTTCTAAATTCAGTCCCGGGAGTCTATGTCAGGCAGACTTCCAATTCCGGCAAAGCTTATGTGTCCATCCGCGGCTCCGCCTCCAATCAGGTTTTAGTTTTGCTGAATGGGACAGCTTTAAATTCAGGGCAGGACGGTGAAACGGATTTGAACTTCATCCCCTTAAATCTGGTGGAAAAAATTGAGGTGAGCAAAGGCGGTCAGTCTGCTTTTTATGGAGCCAATGCTCTGGCAGGGGTAATTAATATTATCACCAATTCTAAGGTTAGCACAAATCAATCCGCTTATCACTTCAAGAATACTCAAGCCAGTTTCGGCACCAGAATCTGGGATTTATCGGTTCAAAGAGAGGTTGTACCCAATTTAGATTTCTCTTTAGCTTATAATCAAACCCGCAGTGAAGGAAACTTTAAATATCAAGATAATCAGGGCCAAACTCAAACCAGGCAGAACGCCGGCAAAAATTCAAAAAATTATTTCCTCTCCACTGCTTGGCAAAAAGAGAAAATTTTTCTTGGGCTGTCAGGTCAATATTATGAAGCCGTCAACGAGCTGCCGGGCGACACTCTGCAGTTAAACCCTCTGGCTAAAAATTATGACTATCGGGGAATTTACAGCTTGAATTATAATCAGGAAGTTAAAAGCTGGTGGAATATAGAGGCCAATGTCTCTTATCAAAGATGGTTACAAAAATTTTCTGACCCCTATTCTTATATCAAAATTGATACGGATTATCTCAATCACCAGTCCAGCTTTGATTTTATAAATAATCTTGCCTTTACTCCCCGGAGAAAAATTAAATTCGGTATAAGCGGGCAGATAGTTACGTTAAAGGGAGAAGATAAAATCAGACCCACCCAGAGCATCGGAAAAGTGAGTCGAAATACTGCAAGTACTTATTTAAACTGGGAGGAGAAAATAATTTTTCCCCAAACATCTTTCTTTTTAATTCTTAATTCTGCTGGGCGATATGACCGGACTAAAGGCTTCAATTCCAACTGGTCCCCTCATTTAGGATTGTTTCTGTCTCAAGGACAAAAGTGGGTCAAAAGAATTAAAGCCAACTGGGGGAAATCTTATCATAACCCTACTTTGAATGCTTTATTCTGGAAAACCGATGTTTTTGCCACCGGCAATCCGGATTTAAGACCGGAGAGGTCAGAAGATTTTGATATAGCTGGGGAAACCGAGTTTCCTCTTTTGGGAAAACTTTCTTTGGGGGTAAGCTACTTCAATAATCAAGTCAAAGATATTATCATTTGGCAAAGAAGATTCGATGGAAAATTCATGCCGGTTAATGTCAGCCGAGCATCTCTATCCGGCTGGGAACAAAATTTCAACTGGAAAAGTAAAAGTCAAGTCCTCGGCTTGGAATTTA
>JBIOYE010000122.1:0-5421 GCA_044870015.1 Candidatus Zixiibacteriota bacterium | reverse complement strand
CTTAAATCCAATAAGATGCGCTCGGCTTTGACTATGCTGGGGATAATTATCGGAACCGGAGCGGTCATCACGGTGATTGCCTTAGGCAAAGGAGCCAGTGAGGCGGTCCAGCGCTCCATTCAATCCTTGGGGTCCAATCTGATTTTTGTCAGACCCGGTGCAGCCAGGTCCGGTTTTGTGCGGCTTCAATCCGGCTCCTCCACCCTGCTTTCTAATGCGGATGCCAAAGCTATCCAGGAAAGATGCCCTGCGGTCGCTGCCGTAGTACCGGAGACCTTCCGTTTCGGACAGCTCAAATACCAGAACAAAAACTGGAACAGCCAGGTGGTGGGGACACTTCCCGAATACCAGACCGTGCGGAATGTTTCTCTCCAAGAGGGCTCATTTTTTACAGAAAAAGACTTGCTTCAGAAAGAGAGAATTTGTATATTAGGGTTTACAGTTTATGAAAATCTATTCGGCGACCAGCCAGCCCTAGGGAAAACCATCAAAATCAACGGGATTAATTTTACGGTCAAAGGAATTCTGGAGCCCAAAGGGCAGATGATGATGTTCAATCAGGATGACCAGGTCTTCATCCCCATCTCCACCGCTCAAAAAAGACTTTTGGGGATAGACTTCCTCTCCAATATCAATATCCAAGCCAAATCAGAGTTGTATATTGACCAGGCCGCCTTAGAAATAGAAAAACTCTTAAGAAAAAGACACAAACTGCAGGGTTTTGAAGAAAACGATTTCAATGTCCGGACCCAGTTGGATATCTTAGCCACCCGGGAAGAAACCTCCCGAACTTTTTCTTTACTTTTGGCCGGGATTGCCTTAGTTTCCTTACTTGTGGGTGGAATCGGAATCATGAACATCATGCTGGTCTCGGTCACTGAAAGAACCCGGGAAATCGGAATCCGGATGGCTATCGGTGCCAGGAGAAGAGATATTTTGTCCCAATTTTTAATCGAAGCTCTGGTTTTATCGGTGTTAGGAGGGATGTTAGGAATTTTATTAGGGGTGTTAGGGTCGGTTATCTTATCCAAAGCCGCTAACTGGAATACTCTGATTGCTCCTTCGTCAATTTTGGTGGCTTTCTTTTTCTCGGCTTTGGTAGGAATATTCTTCGGTTTATATCCGGCCCGGAAAGCTTCCGGCTTAGATCCGATTGAAGCTTTAAGATATGAATAAAATCCTCAAAGGACTCGCTCTCAACTGATACAATTACATTTAATGGCTTAGAAAGCACAAAGGAGGAGTAATGGCTACAAACAAGCTGTATGTTGGAAATTTAAACTACCAGGTCACCGAAGAAGAGCTGAAAGAAATTTTTTCGGCTCACGGACAGGTGGTGTCGGTCAATCTGATAGCCGGTAAGGGGTTTGGTTTCGTAGAGATGGATACCCCAGATTCAGCCCAGAAGGCCAAGGAGGCCCTAAATGGCACGGATCTTCAGGGTCGTACCATGAACGTTGACGAAGCCCGCCCGCCCAAGAAAAGAGAAGGTGGTGGTGGCGGTGGAGGAAGCCGGGGAGGGTATGGAAAAAAAGGAGGGGGATTCAGGGACAGAAAACCACGCTGGTAGCTATAAGTCCCAGCTTCTCTATTTTAAATTTCCATCATAATCCGTAATTTAAGTCTCTGGTGACGGCAGGGGCCAGTGGTTTTATTAAATTGGAAAAAGCGTGAAAATCTACCGGGACAGGAAGGCAGATTTAAATTTCCTCAAAAATAAAACCATAGGGATTTTGGGTTACGGAAGCCAGGGACGGGCCCAAGCCCAAAATTTAGCGGCCTCTGGCTTTAACGCAATAATCGGTCTACCGTCCAAAAGCAAATCCAGAAAAGCTGCGGAAAAAGACGGCTTCAAAGTTTACCTGCCGGAAGAAATTCCGCTTAAGGCAGATGTCATCTCTTTTTTAACCCCGGACCATCTGCATTCCGCCATATTTAATAAATCGATTGCCGGAAATCTCAAACCCGGCCAGGCCTTAATTTTTGCGGCCGGTTTTTCCATTCATTTTAAATTAATCAAGCCACCTAGATATGTAGATGTAATTCTAGTGGCTCCGGCCGGACCGGGAAGGTTAATGCGGGAGCTCTTCTTGCAAAATCAGGGGATTCCAGCCTTTTTAGCCGTAGGGCAAAATTATTCCAAAAAAGCCCAAGAGACGGGGCTGGCTTATGCCAAAGGGATCGGATGTACCAAAGCTTTTGTAATGCAGACCACTTTTAAAGATGAAGCTCTCGGTGATATTTTTGGTGAACAGGTAGTTTTATGCGGGGGCTTATCTGAGTTAATCAAAGCCGGATTTGAGACTTTGGTGAAAAATGGGCTGTCTCCGGAAAATGCTTATATGGAATGTCTGTACCAGCTGGATTTGATTGTGAAACTGCTCAAAGAAAAAGGTATCGAGGGGATGTATGACGAGATATCGGTTCTGGCCGGGTATGGTGCGGGAAATACCGGTAAAAGAATCATCGATACTGCGGTAAAAAATAAAATGCAGAAAATTTTTACTGAAATCAAATCGGGAAAATTTGCTGAAGATTTGATGAAAGAGTCTAAATCAGGAATGAAAAAATATAATAAAATAAAAAGAGAAAATCAGAGTTTGTTGATTGATAGAATGGGCGATAAATTCAAGAAACTGACCCCTCGACTTCACTCGGGGTAAACCCCTCCCTTACTCTCTCGATTTCACTCGAGATAAACCTCCCCTAAAAGGAGAGGGAATCAATAAGGCTTGATTTTATCTTCCGAATCGATTTAATTTCATTAGATTTTATGAATAAATCTAAATGAAAAAAATAATCTGGCTTTGTTTTATTCTACTCGTGGCAGCCAATGCCCACGGCACTAATTCTGCGGTAAATTATTCTGTAATCGATTCCCTGGCTTTGAAAGGAGTGAATTTGGCACATCAAGGCCAGTTTCAGGAAGCCTTGGAAGTCTTGCAAGAGATAAAAAACCTTTATCCGGATGAGCCGGCCGGCTATGTTTTTACCTCCGCTGCTTACCAAACCTTAATCGACAGCTACCGCAACGAAAAGTACAAAGACAAATTTGAGCAAAATATAGAAACCGCCATCCAGAAAGCGGATGCCAAACTGAAAAATCCCAACGCTTCGGCCCATGATTTTTTCTATGCCGGTGCCTCTTACGGTTACCGCGGAATCTACCGCTCTTTCAGAGGAAATTGGTGGGGTGCCTTCTGGGACGGAGGCAAAGGCAAGAAGTTTATGGAAAAAGCCCTGGAACTGGATTCCACCCTCTACGACGTCTATTTCGCCCTGGGAACCTATCATTACTGGCGATCGGTCAAGTCCAAAAAATTATGGTGGTTGCCTTTTTTCGGAGACCAGAGGAAAAAAGGGATTGAATATACTAAAGTGGCTATCAGCAAAGGGAAATTTGCCAAAGACGAAGCCAAGTACGCCCTGGTGCGAATTTACGCCGAAGAAAAAGATTATGCTAATGTTTTAATCTGGGCCGATTCCGTCAAAAAAATTAATCCTCAGGATCCCTATAGCAGATGGTTTGTGGGGTCGGCTTATATCGGCCTGGAGAAATGGGAAGAGGCCGAGAAGACTTATCAGGAATTGATTTCCATCTGCAAGAATTCCCCTTACTATGATATAGCGGCAGAAGCGGAAGCCCGCTATTATTTAGCCCTGGTTTACTCCCAGCAAAATCAGATTCCCAAGGCCTATGAACAGATTGGTTTTATTTTGGCTAACCAGAAGGAAGTAGAAGAAAACGACTACGCCAGGCCTTTTTTGGAAAAAACCCAGGAATTAAAGAAAAAAATTGACGGCAAGCTGACTGCTAAATGAGAATACAGGGTTTAGCAAGGCAGGGCCTCCTTCTCCTATTTTTTTGGTGCCCGGCAATTTCACTTTCCTCCAACATTTCGGATTACCAAGAATTAATTTTAGAGGGGCAGGGCCTGACATTCCAAGAAAAATATGACGAGGCCATAGAAAAATTCCAGACCTTAGTAGTAGATGAGCCGGAGCATCCGGCCGGTTATTTCTATCTGGCTATGGTCTATCAAGCCCGGATGAAGGATTTAGAGTCTGATTTATATGAAAAGGAGTTTCTCCAGAATTTAAAGAAAGTGATTGAACTAACCAAACCCAAAGAGGAAAGTAAAACCGCGGATAAATGGGAGCTGCTTTTTCTGGGGAATTCTTATGGCTCCCTGGGTTACTATCAGGTAAAGCGAGGAGGCTGGTTTTCCGGTTTTAAATCTGCCAAAAAAGCCAAAGGAGCCCTGGAGGAAGCGCTCAAGCAGGATTCTACATTTTGGGAGGCCTATTTCGGTTTAGGTTCCTATCATTACTGGAAATCGGTGGCCACCAAATTTATCAACTGGTTGCCTTTCATCGGGGACCACAGACAGAAAGGAATCCAGCAATTACGCTTGGCTTCTGAAAAAGCAGTTTTTTTTCAAGAACCGGCTAAGATGGGGTTGATGTGGATTTATTACCGAGAAAAAAAATATCCAGAAGCGTTAAAGCTGGCTTCGACTCTGCAGGAAAAGTATCCTGAGTCCAAGACCCCTCTGTGGGCTAAGGCTTTTATCTTTTATGAAAAATATGACTGGAAAAGCTGTCTTTTGGCCCTGGATAAGTTGGAAGAAAGACTTTTGCAAACCCAGAGGGAAAATTATTATAACTTTGTCGAGGTCGATTTCCTCAAGGCCAACTGTCACTTTAACTTAGGGCACAAAAACATCTGCCTGAAAATCTGCCAAGAGATTTTGGATTATCCTTTGGATAACAAAACCAGAGAAAGACAAAAGGATAAACTTTTTAAAATCAAAAGATTATGGGAAAGGTGTCTAAAGTAGAAGAACAGTTATAAAAAGAAAGCCCCAGGTTACTGGGGCTTTGCTGCTGAAGGGGCAACTCTATGCTTCACCTCCGAAGGATTTATTTAAGCAAGGTTGCCCTCTTCACTGCAGTACCGGAGGCAGTCTCCAGCCGCAGAAAATACAGACCACTAGCCACATTCTCACCGGACTGGTTGGTGCCGTTCCAGGTTACTGTTTTATATCCAGCTGCTTCAAAAGCATCCACTAAGGTTTTCACTTTCTGGCCAGCCACGTTGAAAACTGCCAGACTGACCTGCGAAGCTTTTGGCAAGCTGTAAGAAATTTGGGTGTTCATATTAAAGGGATTGGGATGACTAGACAAAGTTAGGACGGATGAAACAGTGGCTTCGCTTTCATCCAATCCCGTTTCCATGGGTTGATCATATACTATATCATCATATATCCCAGCATAGTATTTTTTCTTCCCCTTATTAGGCGGATAGACCACCTGATAGGGTCGCATCATCTCGTTGTCTTCGTGCTCTAAAATATGGCAATGCCAGACATAGATGCCAGCTCGGTTAAAACGAGCTATGATGCGGGATATTTGCCCAGG
>JBIOYE010000121.1:0-19583 GCA_044870015.1 Candidatus Zixiibacteriota bacterium | reverse complement strand
GGTAGCCCAGAAGCCCCCGGGTCGGACCTTTCAAAATCAGTCTCACGGAATGGCCGTGAACCCGCAAATCCTGCAAAACAAAACCGCGCGAGCCCAGGCGCTCGATAATCACTCCCTGATATTCCCTGGGTAGGTCGACCAGCACTTCCTCGAACGGTTCCTGCTTCACTCCCTCTTTTTCATGAATGATGACCTGCGGCTGGGATACCTGAAGTTCATATCCTTCGCGCCGCATGTTTTCTAAAAGTATGGCAATGTGAAGCTCACCGCGGCCCAGAACCCGAAAGCTGTCGGTGGATGTGAAATCCACCCGCAGTCCTACGTTCACTTCCAGCTCCCGCTGTAGGCGCTTGCGAAGCTGGCGTGAGGTCACAAATTTTCCTTCTTTTCCTGCAAAGGGGGAATTGTTCACCAAAAAGTTAAGGGCTATGGTGGGCTCGTCAACCGCAATGGCAGGAAGCGGCTGGGCTTCCATATCTGTTGTCACGGTCTCGCCGATATCAATGTCCAGAAGCCCGGCTATCATGACAATATCCCCGGCCCCGGCACTCTCCACCTCTATTTTTTGCAGACCCCGGAATGAAAAAATTTTTGTGATCTTTCCCGGGCGGGTTTCGCCGTTCGGTTTTTTCACATACACATTTTGGTTTTGAGCAATGGTCCCCTCATACACCCGGCCGACGGCCAGGCGCCGCAGAAAGTTGTCGTAACCCAGATTGAACGGCTGAAAACGAAGCGGGGCCTCCGGTGTACCGGATAAAGAGGGTGCTTGTTCGAGAATGGTGTCCAGAAGCGGGGTGAGGTCATGTGATTTATCAGCCAGCTTGCGTTTGGCAATCCCCGCGCGGCCGATGGAGTACACCACCGGGAAATTTGCCTGCTCATTGCTTGCCCCCAGTTCCAGAAACAGTTCCAGCACCTGCTCCTCGGAACGCTCCGGATTGGCTGCCGACTTATCTATTTTATTGATGACCACAATCGGTTTCAGACCGAGTTCCAGTGATTTCTTGAGCACGAATCTGGTTTGAGGCATCGGGCCCTCCTGCGCATCAACCACCAGAAGTACCGAGTCGATGGAACGCAGCACCCGCTCTACTTCCGAGCCGAAGTCAGCATGGCCGGGAGTGTCCACTATATTTATTTTGGTCTCTTTGTAGAAAATAGCGGCGTTCTTGGAATAAATGGTGATACCGCGCTCAAGCTCGAGCGCGTTTGAATCCATGGAAACACCTTCCTTGGCGACTCCGGTCTGCCGCAAGAGAGCATCGGTAAGCGTGGACTTGCCGTGGTCAACGTGGGCAATGATTGCGATATTTCTGATTTCCATAAGATAAAAAACCTTCTCTTATTTTAATTTATAAAGTAAAAATCTCCAATTTGAGCTTAAATCGGCTGGCAAGCCAACCAAGACCTTTTTTAAAAAGCACCTCGATTTGCTCCGCTTTCCGCGGGGACTCCGCTCGACATCAATACCCCTACTACGCTCGGTATAAACACTTCGACTATGCTCAGTACAAGCGGAGAGGCTGGGATTCGCCGCTAGGTCCTGAGCCTGTCGAAGGAAACCCCTTGATGAGCCATTCCTTTTTCTCACGCCGCCAACCTTTGAACTGTCTCTCCCGCTGGCGAGCTGCTCGGTAGCTTTCGCACTCCTCCACATAGACAAGCTCCACCGGTCTTCGATTTCTAGTAAATTCCGGACCCAAGCCAGAATTATGTTGTCTAAGACGATGAGCGACATCACTGGCTACACCAACGTAATAGGATCTGTCTGAACAAAGTAACATGTATATAGACCATTTTAAACTGTCCTTTGGCATATCTTACCCTTCGACTCCGCTCAGGGTTTGCAACGGAGAGACAGGGATTCGAACCCTGGAAGGCTTTTAGACCTTACACGCTCTCCAGGCGTGCTCCTTCAGCCGCTCGGACATCTCTCCGATAGTTAATAGCTAACTTAAAGACTATTCATGTATTAAATATATGGTTGTTTTGAGTTTTCAAGTTTTCTTCTATTCTTTTCGCTTCTTCTCTATTTTTAGTTGGTATTGTTCTATATTTAATATCTTTAAAGTTATTTAATACATACTCTCGTTTTGCTGTGTTATTTCTTGTGCCTTTTCCATATGGCTTAGGCATCAAAGATTTCATTCTTTCATTGAGATTATTACCTATTCCAAAAAGAACATATTCATTAGTTCTTTTATTTCTCAGTTGATATACCCAAAATCTTTTGGTGCCTCAATTTGTCTTATTTCCTCAGGTTTAGGAAAAGGAATCCACTTAGTCCAATTATTCATCTAAAGTTTCTCAATCTAATTGAATATTGTCTAAAATCAACGGAGAGGGAGGGAGTCTAATATTATGATTTTTATAACTCCCTCAACCTCAATAAATTACGGATTTATCCTAACTCACTCAACAACTTCCATCTTTTACCAATTTTGATCTATTTTTACGAATTTTTATCTATTTTTTACCAAGAGTTGGCACAAATTTGGCACAAAAATTTTCAGTGGGTATTAGCTTTTCCCTAGGTTATTAAGCTATATAATCTATACCTCATTTTATATATCCCTTTTTCTTCAATAATTCAGCATTCAAAATAGCGGCACCTGCCGCTCCCCTGATGGTATTGTGGCTTAGCACCAAAAATTTGTAATCAAGGATATTACATTTTCTAATTCTGCCAACAGAAACGGCCATTCCCTTACCCAAATCCCTATCAAATTTCGGTTGGGGTCGGTCAATCTCATCTCTTACGATGATAGGGGGATATGGGGCTGATGGAAGATTGAGCTTTATTAAAGGATTGAAACTTTTAAAACTGTTTTTAATCTGTTCTAAATCCACCTTTTTAGCTAACTTAATATTTACAGCTTCCAAATGTCCATCTTTTACATTGACCCTGTGGCACTGGGCACTTATCTTTATATTTGCAGAAGAAAATTGGCTATTATCAATTGCTCCTAGCAATTTTAAAGACTCCCTTTCTACTTTTTCTTCTTCTTCTCGAATGTAGGGGATGATATTATCCAAAATATCCAGCGAGGCAACCCCCGGATATCCAGCACCACTTAAAGCTTGCATGGTAGTGACCAACACCTCTTTTAGACCAAAAGCATCCTCCAAAGGTTTTAAGGCCATTACCAGTCCAATGGTTGAGCAATTGGGGTTGGTAACTATAAACCCTTTCTCAAATCTATCCTTTTGATTTTTTATTATGACTAAATGTTCCGGATTTACTTCAGGAATCAATAAGGGAACATCCTTATCCATTCTGTGGTTTTTTGAATTAGAGCAAACAATGTAACCATTCCTGGCAAAATCTTCTTCTAGAGGACCGGCAATTGAGGAATCTAAGGCCGAGAATACCAGCCTACAATCTAAATTGTGCTCACATTCTTTAACCTTCATCTTCTTAACTTTTGTAGGAATAACAGTACTCAGATTCCATCTTCCTTCCATTGCTTTTTCATAGGTCTGGTGGGCGCTTTTCCCTGATGCAGCTAACTCTGCTATTTCAAACCAGGGATGGTTCTGAAGTAATTCGACCAATCTCTGGCCTACCATTCCGGTTGCTCCTAAAATTCCAACTTTAATTTTTCCCATAGTTTTCACTCACAATACTCTTTATGTAAAATTTTAACAGCTTTCTCGGCCGCTCTGCTCTCAACCACAAAGGTAATATTAATTTTGGAAGCACCTTGGGAGATCATTTCTATATTTATTTCGTGTTTTCCCAAGGCCGCAAAGATTCTACCTGCGATATAAGGTGTATTGCTGATTCCTTCACCCACAGCACAAATTATAGCCTTATTTTTTCTCACATCCACATCAGCTATTTCTTGAAGTTCCCCCACAATATTATTGATATCTTTATCATTGTCGATAGTCATGGACACGCTTACTTCTGAGGTGGATATTACATCCACACTTTTTTTGTAATCATTAAAAATCTCAAAAAGCCTAGCCAAGAAACCATAGGCTCCCAGCATCCTAGTAGAGGTAACATTAATTATTATTATGTTTTTCTTATAAGCTATGGCTTTTACTATCTGTTTGCTTCTATTAGCCCTATTAACAATCAGAGTTCCTCTATTCTGGGGCTTGAAGGAGTTCAGCACTCTCACTGGTATATTTTTCTTCATGGCTGGTAATATGGTCTTGGGGTGCAAAACCTTAGCTCCAAAATAGGCCAACTCAGAAGCTTCTGAAAATGAAAGCCTCTCAACAATTTTGGCTTCCTTGACAATCTTCGGGTCGGCCGAGGTTATTCCATCTACATCGGTCCAAATTTGTATCTCATTGGTATCGAGGGCAGCTCCCACTATGGTCGCTGTATAATCTGAGCCGCCTCTTCCTAAAGTGGTTATATTCCCCTGTTCTGTTTTTCCTATGAATCCAGTAATAACCGGAACAAGATCAAGTTTGCGAATATTGTTTTTAAGAT
Source organism: Candidatus Zixiibacteriota bacterium (assembly GCA_044870015.1). Lineage (GTDB taxonomy): Bacteria > Zixibacteria > MSB-5A5 > DSPP01 > RBG-1 > RBG-1. Next base: position 15,130 of record JBIOYE010000121.1, on the reverse strand, counting down.
TTGTAAAAGTAACTTCTAGTGGTTCAGCATTTCCAAATTCAGCATTAGTTAAAAATCCCAAGTCCCAGGAATTAAAAGCACAAGCTTTGACCCCCAATCTCTCCAGCTGGGCCGCAACTATTTTGGATGACATTTGTTCCCCAAAAGATTGAAGGCAATCAAGGGTCTTAGCATTCATATTCTTTTTATAAGCTATTTTATTTACATACTCAGACAACTCGGTCATATCGTTTTTCAATATGGTTTTGTCTATTCCCAATTTCTCTAGAATTTTGAAATACCTATTCTTAATACTTTCTAAATTTTGATTGCCTTTTCCTAGTTTAGATTCGCTAGCCAATTGTATCAAAGAATCTGTTATTTTTGAGACTGCTGATACTATTACAACTGGTCTTTTTGTGAGGTAGGATTTGACTATCTGAGCCACAGCCTTTATTCTATTTGCATCACCTAAAGAGGTACCTCCGAATTTCATTACAATCATTTTAAAAAATAAGCCGAAATTCTTCTGGCTGCCTCTTGGGTTTCATTTATGGTGGGAACTAAAGCAAATCTAACATAATTATCTCCTGGATTTGAACCATGTATTGTTTTCGAGATCCATACCCCAGGCGTAACCACAATCGCAATCTCTTCTTGTAGCATTTTTTTGGTGAAACTTAAAGAAGTCATGCCTTTTGGCACTTTTTGCCATATGTAGAGGGTACCATCCGGAGAGCAATCATCTAAGCCAATTGATTTCAAAGTCTTTGTCATGATATCTCTCTTAAAGAGATATTTTTCTCTCATCTTCTGAACATGCTTTTCATCTCTTAAAGCAGAAATGGCTGCGTCTTGAATAAAGGTAGGGGTACCGGAGTCTAGGTTGGGCTTGAGCTTTTTCAAGGCAGCTATAATCTTTTCATCACCTGCTACCCAGCCAATCCTGTAACCGGTCATGGCGCTTCTTTTGGATAAAGACTGAAATGCTACTACACCCTCTTTTGAAAATTCTAAGATGGAATGGGGCTTCTCTCTAAAATATATTTCTGAATAGCATTCGTCACTTGCGACTATGATATGATGTTTATGTCCGAAACCCACAACTTCTTTTAAAAATTCTTTTGGTGCCATAGCCCCGGTAGGGTTATTGGGATAGTTGATCCACAAAATTTTTGTTTTTTTTAATATCTTTTGGGGAATATGATCGAAACCCATCAGAAAATTGTTCTCTTTTAACAGTGGCAAGAAATAGCACTTCCCCTCCGCAAATAAAGTTCCCCTTTCATAAGGAGGATAACCAGGATTGGGCATTATCACATAATCACCTGGGTTGATAAAGGCCTCGGGAAAGTTGAATATGGTTTCTTTGGCACCTATGCTGGAGATTATCTCTTTCTCCGGAGACAAATTTATTTCAAACCTTTTTTTATACCAGCTTGAAATTTCTCGCCTATACTCGTCACTGCCGCTATAACTTGGATAGCCAGAGTTTTTTCTTTTATCCACTGCTTTTTTGATTGAATTTCTAACAATGTTCGGTGTATCATCTTTTGGATCTCCTACCCCAAAATCTATAGGTTTTATTCCCCTCTTTTTCAAATTCTCCACAGCTTTATCCACTTCTGCAAAAGCATAATCACTAAGACTTTTCAATCTCTGAGAAATCTTGATTTTCATTGCCATCTTTGAGGAAGAAGCATACCGGTTATCAAATCCTCAAAAGTTTCTCTTTTTCTTATCAATTCATGTTTCCCATTATTTACCAAAACCTCTGCGGCTCTGGGCCTGTTGTTATATTGAGAACTCATCCCGTAACCATAGGTTCCTGCATTTAAAATAGCCAGTAAATCGCCTTCCTCTATATTAGGCATTAGCCGGCCTTTGGCCAGCTGATCAGTATTCTCACATATAGGACCCACGATATTTATTTTTTCCTTTGGTTTTGAATTAAGTCGGTTGGCAACCAAGATTTCATGGTAGGCATTGTAGAGCATAGGTCTTAGCAAGGTGTTCATACCGCTGTCAACCCCGACAAATTTTTTATAGCCATTTTTTACTGAATGGACTCTGGATAGTAGGATACCAGCGTCACATACCAAATATCTTCCTGGTTCTACCATTAATAGTGGTTCACCTAAATTGTATTTTTTAATTCTTTCTTTGAATTTCTGACAAACTTTTTGGCCCAGTGAGTCTATATCGAGCTCCTTCTCATCCGGCTGATATGGAACCCCGAAACCACCCCCGATATCAACCATATCAAAGCTTATGGTCAACTTTTGAGATACCTTTCCAGCAATATCCATTAATTTTTCAGTTACTTTCACAAAATAATCTTCCTTTAATATGCAAGAGCCGGTCATCATATGGATTCCAAAGCTTTTAACTCCATATTCTTTGGCTTTTTGGTAAGCATTCAGCGCATCTTTTTCAATTATTCCGAATTTGGCATCTTTACCAGCAAAAACTAACTCCTGGAATTTGCCGCTTCCTATTCCGGGATTTATTCTGAACGACAAAAATTTTGGTTTTCCCAATCTGAATAACCGGTCAATCTGGCTTGTATCATCTAAGTTTAGCGGGACACCGTTAGCCAGCGCGAACTTTAGTTCATCATCCCTGTGGTTATTGCCTGAATAGAGCATATCCTCTTGCGAAAAACCGACTTTTTGAGCCAGATAGATTTCAGCCGGTCCAGAGACATCAATTCCAGCTCCTTCACTTTTTAAAATCTCAAGAAGTGCTAAATTATTATTGGCTTTGATAGCATAATAAATCTTAAATTTTTTATAGTGTCGGCTGAAGGCTTGATAAAGATTCCTGAAATTTTCCCTGATTCTATTTTCGTCGTAAACATAGAGAGGCGTGTCGTATATTTGGGCTAATTCTAGAGTATTGCAACCTCCTATATATAGAATTCCATTTCTGTTTTCCAAAGGGTTTTTTATTTTGTACATCTTAAATTATTTTCAGCTCTGTTAAAATCTGTTTTAACTTCTCTCTGTTTTCTGGTTTCATCTGGCACATAGGCAATCTGTAAGATTCTTTTATCAGACCTTTCATAGCCATGGCTGCTTTTATGGGTATGGGGTTCGTTTCTATAAAAATGGCCTGGAATAAAGGGAGTAATCTATAGTGCATTTTTTTAGCTTTCTCCAATCTCCCATTCAGACCATGCTCAGTCAATTTATGCATCTCTTGTGGGATTAAGTTGCTGGCTACTGATATGACACCTTTTCCTCCTAAAGCCATCAGAGGAAAGGTCAGATTGTCATCTCCAGACAAAACCGTAAAATTTTGAGGTAAATTGGTTATTACCTCCATCATCTGGGCTATGTTTCCAGAAGCTTCCTTTACACCCACTATGTTGGGATACTCTTTTACTAATCTTACCAGAGTAGAGGTTTCTAGATTAACAGCTGTCCTTCCAGGAATGTTGTAAATAATTATTGGAATATCAACAGCATCAGCAATAGCACTAAAATGCTTATATAAACCCTCCTGAGTGGGTTTGGTATAATAGGGGCAGATTTGAAGTGAGGCATCCGCACCGGCCTTAGCTGCCCATTTTGTCATCTCGATAGCTTCCCTGGTAAAGTTACTACCGGTACTGGCTATAACCGGAACTTTGTCTTTGGCTCCTTCTATCACAATTTCTATTACTTTCTCATGCTCATCCCCTTCAAGTGTAGACCCTTCCCCGGTGGTTCCACAAGGTACAATCCCATCGATTTGGTTTTCAATCTGAAACACTACCAGTTTTCTTAAAGCCCTTTCATCTAATTTCCCGTCTTCAGTAAAAGGGGTGATAATGGCGGTTATGGTTCCTTGGAACATTTAACCTCCTATTATATCTTTCATCATATCCCCGATTTCGTAAAATCCCTTTCTATTGCGTATCCACTGCGCTGCCATCACAGCTCCTAGTGCAAATCCTTCTCTGTTTTTGGCAATATGTTTTAATTCAATTGTATCTGCGTGGCTGTCAAAACCGACCAGGTGCGTTCCAGGAAAAGAACCAGCTCTTATCGATGCAAAATGCAGCTCATCTGGTTTTATCTTCCTATCAACTTTTTCAAACAGAACTTTATTTTTTCTTTCAATGTTTTTAATTAAAATTTCTCCTATCGTCTTGGCTGTTCCACTGGGGCTATCAATTTTCTGATGGTGATGAAGTTCAAAACCATAGACGTCGAAATCAACAATTTTATTGATTATTTTTGCTGCATTTTCTATTATTTTGAAATAAACGTTAACTCCAACAGAAAAATTGGAAGCATAAATAAGTCCTATATTACTGCTTTTTACGATCTTTTTTGCTTCATTTATCCGGTCATACCAGCCAGTTGTACCCACTACCATGTTTTTCTTCAACTTGGCTACTTTTCGAATATTATCAACAACTGAACCAGGAGTTGAAAAATCGATACACACCTCCACATTAAGCATAGACTCCTCATTAATCTCTTTGTAATTTGTCTCGCGGACATGGGGATCAATAACTGATTTTATAGAGATGCCCTGGGCTTCAGATAATTTTTTTATCTGCTGTCCCATCTTTCCATAACCAATTATTGCTATATTCATTTTATCCATATTGAATTGGAAATTTTTATTTATCATGTTGACCTTTTTTAATATACTAATAATAGTCATTACTTTCTTAGTAGGCAACTTCAAACTCAATTGCCTTAAAATTTCAATCACGAACTTACGTTTAGCAATCAATCAAATTGTGTTCAGCTTGGGAAGAGAATTTTTCTAATATGAAATAAGGGTTGATAGGCTAAAAGTAACCAACGGAGAATTGCAACAACATACCTACTGGTTGACCAAAAGAGCTGTGTTTTGAAAATGTTAAAATACCCGGCGTTTTTCAACTCAACCGGCTGACTTTAAGTTCGGTAATCTGCATTCAGAGATACGTAATCATGGCCCAAGTCACAGGTGATTTTTGAAGCAGAAGCCTTCCCGGCGCCTAGGTTCACAGTGACGGCAACCCGCTCCTTAGAAAAAAGTCTAGTGGCTTCTTTTTCATTATAGGATAAGGGTTCCCCTTTGTTAACTAATTGCAGGTTGCCTACCTTTAGGGAAACGTGACGCTCAGAAAAGCGGGCGCCACTCCGCCCGACTGCTGCCAAAATTCTTCCCCAATTGGAATCACCACTGAAAAGCGCGGTCTTGACCAAGGGTGAAGTGGCTACCGCATGAGCCGCTAGCTCGGCTTCACGTTTAGTTTTTGTCCCATTAATCTTTATCTCCATAAGACGAGTAGCCCCCTCGCCATCCCTAACTATCATCAAAGCCAACGCCTTGCATACTGTAGTCAAAGCCTTACAAAAATTGCTTGCCTTCCGAAGCGATTTCATTGGGGGACCTCCCAGCTTTCCGGAAGCCAACAAAAGAACCGTATCGTTGGTCGAAGTGTCTCCATCTACCGAGATAATGTGAAAACTGTCATCGGCAGCTTGTCTCAGGGCAGCTTTCAAAAACTTCGGGGTGGCAGGAGCATTGGTAAGAAGAAAAACCAACATTGTGGCAAGATTAGGGTGAATCATTCCGGCCCCTTTTGCAAATCCGAGCAGTCGCCCCCTTCTTTTTCCCTTCCACTTAAACGTGACCTGGACCACCTTAGGACCCACGTCAGTCGTCAGTATGGCATGTGATGCGGCAGTCAGTCCAGAAGCCGAAAGCCGTTTTACAGCATTAGGCAATGCTGCTCTTATTTTGACATCGGGTAAAACAACGCCAATCACCCCAGTGGAGGCCAAACAAATTTCTTCAGGAGTGCAATGTAAAAGTTCAGCAGCTTTTTTTTGTACTCGGCGAGCTGCCTCTATACCCTTCTTCCCAGTTATTGCGTTTGCACAGCCGGCGTTTATAACTACTCCTTTAACCTGCCCTGCTGCTTTTCTCAAGCTTGTTTTGGATAGTATCACTGGAGCTGCTTGAAAGCGATTTTTAGGAAACAGAGCCGCACCTGCCGCTCCTTCTTCAGCTACAATTAGCGCCAAATCTGGGCGCTTTTTTCTAATTCCAGCCCGAACACCGGATGCCAGAAACCCTTTGGGAAGTCTCATGTTGACCTCCTAAGCTTTTCTATCCTCCTTATTGCAGACAGGGCGGATTTCTTTACACTCCTGGGTGCAGTTCCACCGAGAGCTTGTTTTTGAGCCAAAACTTTTTCAATGTTTAGAGCAGCCAACTCGGAAGTGGTGATTTTGTTTTCCAAGCTTGAATCGGCGGGATTCTTACTCGTTTTTTGCCGTTTGGTAAGCAGGCGGCCCACAGACTCGTGAGCTTTCCGAAATGCAATTCCTTTTGCTGCTAAGACATCTACGACTCCTGTGGCCAATAGATTTTCACTGGAAGCTGCTTGAGACATCCGGTTTCGATTTAGTTTCAACTTTTTTATAAGCAAGGTCAACAATGGAAGGGCCAGACCAAGGGTTTGCTGGAGCCGAAACACTGGCTCTTTGTCAAGCTGGAGGTCTTTATTGTAAGCAAGGGGAAGCCCTTTTAAAAGCGCTAAAAGCCCTGCCAGTTCCCCGATGGAACGTGCGGCATATCCCCGCACAAGTTCCAGCAAATCGGGATTTTTTTTGTGGGGCATACGTGAAGAACCGGTTGCCAGTGAATCCGGAAGTTCCAAATAGCCGAACTCGTCCGATGAGTAAAGAATTAAATCTTCTGATAGGCGAGAGAGATGTACCAAAAGTAAGCTTCCATCAAAAAGAAATTCAATGACCGTGTCTCTATCCGAAACTGAATCCAGGGAATTGGACGTCGGGCGCGCGAACCCCAAAGCTTTTGCGATATTTACTCGATCTATTTTCAACGGAGTCCCGGAAAGAGCCCCAGAGCCAAGTGGACAATCGTTTGCTCTTTTGAGTGATTCAGCAAGTCGGTGGGCATCCCTTAAAAGCATTTCTACGTAGGCCAGGCACCAGTGTCCAAAAGTAATTGGTTCGGCCTGTTTTAGGTGTGTGTATCCGGGCATAATAGTAGCCGCCTCATCATAAGCACGCCTAGCTAGACATGAGGCCAAATTGAGTGTCTGACGGCGTGCCGAGAATAGCGCCTTCCTGAGGTAGAGCTTGATATCGGTGGCTATCTGGTCGTTACGTGATCGACCGGTATGCAGCTTTCTGGCAAGCGGCCCTATTTTTTTGGTGAGGGCTACATCAATAAAGGTGTGTATGTCTTCATAATTGGCTTTCTCAAGCAGTTTAGGGTTATTTTTTTTACTAATTTCCAAAAGTCCCCGAACAATTTTTCGGGACTCATACTTTGAAATCACGCTTGCTTGGTGAAGGGCCCGAGCCCAAACAATCGACCCGTTGATATCTTCGTCAAAGAGCACCCAATCAATGGAAAAAGAATCATTAAAGCGTCTAAGCTTTTTAGAAGGAAGCTCCTGAAATTTCCCACCCCAGAGTAATGTTTCTCTCTCACCACTTCTACTATCAGATTTCTTACTCATTTGTGGCAGGTCTCGGAACTTTGGTTGTCTGATAAAGAGAAGAAATTAGGCGCTTTCTTCCCTTTGTTGGCAGCCCAAAAAGCTGAATGAAACCAGCGGCATCTTGAGCATGGAATTCCCCCATGTCAAACGAGGCCAACTTACTGGAGTAATGAGAATACGGAGATTGTCGTCCCGTTACAGTAGCCGCTCCTTTATAGAGCTTTAGTGTCACTGTTCCAGTAACAGTTTCCATCAGCTTGTCGAAAAACGAATCGAGTGCTTCTTTGAGAGGAGAAAACCACTGCCCAAAATAGACTAGCTCGGCATAGCGTAATGCTAGGCGCTCTTTTTCGTGGCTACTGTCTCGATCTAGCGTCAAAGATTCCAGAGTTTTGAGGGCCATCATCAAAAGAGTGCCCCCAGGAGTTTCGTATACGCCTCTAGATTTGATACCAACAAGTCGGTTTTCCACCAGGTCAACCCTCCCCACACCGTGCCTACCACCCACTTCGCTCAGCTTTTCAATTAATCTGGCCGGGGAAAGTTTTTGGTCATTAACTGCAATTGGTTCTCCTGACTGAAATGAAATTGAGACTCTTTCCGACTCATTTGGTGCTTCTTCAGGAGAAACGGTCAATTTAAACATAGCTGGCTCCGGTTCAAAATCGGGGTCTTCAAGTGGCCCGCCTTCATGAGAAAGATGCCAGAGGTTGCCGTCACGAGAATAAGGCTCCTCCTTGGTGGCGGGAATTGGAATTCCACGGCTGGCGGCATAATCTATGGCATCCCCTCGTGACGAGAGGTTCCATTCCCGCCAGGGAGCAATGATGGTTAGCTCAGGAGCCAGTGCTTGATAGGCTAGTTCGAATCGAACCTGGTCGTTTCCCTTCCCTGTACATCCATGGGCCAAAGCGTCACAACCGGTAGCCAATGCTATTTCCACTTGCTTGAGAGCAATTAAGGGTCTGGCAATGGCTGTTCCCAAAAGATAGTCTTTTTCATAGACCGCTCCAGCTTTGAGCATCGGGAAAATATAATCATGAGCAAACTCTTCGCGCGCATCGACCAAATGGAACTCTACAGCACCAGTTTTATAAGCTTTTTCTGCAAGCCCAGCAGTGCTTTCTTTCTGACCGACATCTACCGCGACTGCCACCACCTCGCAATTATAGTTTTCAACAAGCCAGGGAATGATGATGGATGTATCCAGCCCTCCGGAATAAGCAAGCGCGACCTTTTTAAACTTGTTTTTCATTTGTTATCCTCCCTTAAAATTTTCTCTAGAGTTTTGATAAAAGCCCTGAGTGCCTTTCGTGGAACCACGAAGGGTGGCAAGAGCCGAATGACTCTCTTCCGTGCTATTCCCACAACGAATCCTTCCGCCAACAAGGCTTGTGTTATTGGTGAAGCATCTTGGTTTAGTTCGATTCCCCAAATTAGTCCGGTTCCACGCACCTCAACAATTGCGGAACAACGCTTTTTCAGTTGTGTAAGCTCACTCTTCAGCCATTCGCCCAGCTCTTTAACTCTTTTAAGAAGTTCTTTCTTTTCAATTTCCTCTAAGACAGTCAGACCAAGACGGCAAATGAGTGGATTTCCCCCAAATGTTGTTCCATGATGACCTGGTTTTACGACACCATCCAGTGCCGGGCCGGCCAGCACCGCTCCTAGAGGAAGGCCACCACCAAGTGGCTTGGCCAATGTTAGGAGATCAGGCTTAACCCCTGACTGCTGAAAAGCAAAAACAGTCCCCGTACGCCCTAAACCGCATTGAATTTCGTCGAAAACCAGAAGCGCTCCCTTGGCATTGGCAATCTGTCGGGCAGCTTGAAGGTAAGAACGAGTAAGTGGAATAATTCCACCTTCGCCTAAAATCGGTTCCAGAAAGATTGCGGATGTTTTCTTACTTACAGCCCTTCTGAGAGCTCCCACATCGTTTGGCGGAACGAACTTCACATTAGGAACGAGTGGTTTGAATGGTCTGCGGTAAGCGGCGTGTCCAGTCAGTGATAAAGCTCCCATAGTGCGACCGTGAAAGCTTTCGAATAGTGCCACTACTTTTGGCCGGCCAGGGTTCTTCAGTCGGGAAAACTTAAGAGCTGCTTCGTTGGCCTCAGTTCCGCTATTGCAGAAAAAAGCACACGAGAGCCCAGAAGCTTTCACCAATCGCTCAGCCAGAAGCCCCTGAGCTGGGTGGTAATAAAGGTTGGAAACATGCACAATGTTTTTGGCTTCGGTTTGCAGTACTTTAACTATTTTAGGATGACAGTGGCCTAGCACGTTTACCGCTATTCCGGCCAAAAGGTCCCAATAGGCCCGGCCGTTGAAATCAAAAAGTTTTGCACCCCTGCCCCATCGTGGATGAAAGGAAGTGCGTTCGTAACTTCCAATCAGAAACTTTCTTTCTCGCCGTTCAACATCAGCTGGAGAGATATCAAGCAGCGACAAGTAATGTTCCTCCTTCTCCGCAAGAGATAGCAGCGGAGTGCCGATTGGGACCGGCAATGATAATTTCCGGGACTCCCCCAACCATAGCTTCCAAACAGGCGTTTAGCTTTGGTCTCATACCTCCATTCACAAAATCTGATTGGAGATACCTTTGTGTTTCTGCAAAGGTCAACTTCGGCACAATGCAACCGTTGCTATCTAGCAGTCCCTCGACATCCGTTAGAAACAAAAGTCTCTGGGCTTGAAGCGAGACGGCAAGAGCGGAAGCGACTCTGTCGGCGTTTATATTTAGAAGTGTTCCATCTGGACCTATGGCTATTGGTGACAGAATAGGCAGCATTCGAGAAAATAGGACGGAACGAATGAGTGTTGAGTTGATTGTTTTTATTTGTCCCACGAAGCCCAGTTTAACGCCATCGACCTCTGGATGAAAGTCTGCTACGAGCGTTCGCCCATCAGCTCCTGAGAAACCAGCAGCCACAATACCGAGTGTGGAAAAATCGGCTATGAGAACTTTGTTAACAAGGCCCGAAAGAACTGAGATCACCACCTCGAGAGTTTTGCTGTCCGTAACCCGTAGCCCTTGATGCGTTTTTTGGGGGATATTCAGCCGAGAGAGCATCTTATCCACTCTTTGTCCACCACCATGAACTAAAACCAGCGGCACTCCTACCCTCCAGAGTGCGGAGATGGACTCTAATACCACGTTCCGTTGTTGAGGGATTTCCAAAAGAGACCCGCCTAGCTTGACCACCGTGGGTCTTACGTTTCTAATCAAGCGAGTCCCTCGGTTTCGTCAAAGCCAAACAACCAATTGAAATTTTGTACCGCTTGGGAGGCGGCACCTTTTAGTAAATTATCAAGAACAGAAACAATGACCATTCGGCGTCCATTTGCCAGTAGAATAAAGCCGATTTCGACCCGAGGAGTGCCCGCCACATCTTTCAGTTCCGGCAGCTTACCTTCTGGCCGAACGCGCACGAAGGTGGAATTACAGTAGGCTCGAGAGTACGTTTCTGTAATCTCTTCAGCCGTTGTATGTTTTTGAAGGGTCACGTAAATAGTTGAAAAGATGCCTCGAAAAACCGGCAAAAGGTGGGGCACGAACAAAAACGGTGCTTCGGCCGGTAGTCCTAACTCTTGCCTGATTTCTACTTCGTGCCGGTGGACTCCAGCGCAGTAGGCTTTGAAGTTATCTGATATTTCTCCAAATGAGTATGAAAAATCTTTTCTCTTTCCCGCTCCCGACACACCACTTTTGCAATCACAAATTAGAGGTTGTGAGAAATCAATAATTGCAGAAAGTGGTTTTAAGGCTAACAGGACAGAAGTTGGATAACAGCCCGGGTTAGCTATCAGTCGGGTTCCATTTAAATTCTCGCAGCACCACTCAGTTAAGCCATATATAGCCTCAGCTAAAAGAGTTGGTTGGGGGTGTGAGAATCCATACCAGCGGAGATATTGCTCAGCAGTCTTCAAACGGTAGGCTCCAGACAGGTCGATGACTGTAATACCCTTTTCTAAAAGCAGGGGAACCAATTCGGCAGATACCTCTGAGGGAGTGGCCAAAAACACGCAGTCAGGAGAATCAGCCAAAAGCTTCTTAATCTCGAACTGCTGAATGCTTGGCCCTTCCTTTCCAACCAAGGCAGGATGAAGTGATTCAAAAGTTTTTGGTTCACCTTCAGAGTTAGAAAAAAGCCCGACCAACCTCACCTTTGGGTGGCCTGATAAAAGAGCACACAATTCTGCCCCAACATAGCCGCTAGCGCCAACTATGGATACCACTTTCGCTTGGTTAAGAGTTTTTTTTTGCATTTTAAAGCGGTTCTGCGCTCCTTATTTGAGTTTAATGACGCCGTGCTTTGGATGCGACAAGTTTAGAACTTTAGAAAATCGGTAAATGATCCGTCGAGCAGCCGAAGAGCTGCGTGCCGCTACAAATACGGTGTCGTCACCGGCAATGGTGCCTGCAACTTCTGGAAGCGAAGCCTCATCCAAGGCCCGGGCTACCGGCTGGGCTCCCGCAGAGGGTGTTCGCAGAACCACCAACGAGCCGGCTGGCTCCATCGAAGCTACAAACTCCCGTAAAACTTGATTTAATTTTTCTTCCCTTTTTTCAGAAGGGGCAAAAGAGACTTTGAGAGGAGAAATAGGAGAGAAAAGATCTGGAGTGACATAGCCAGAAGGTGTTTTGGCAATCCCTAGCACGTGCAAATCCCGTGAAAGTGTTGGCTGAGTTACCTTAAATCCATGCTGATTTAAAAGTTTGAGTAGTTCTTCCTGCGACGATACGCTGCCTGCACCTATGAGCTTGAGAATAATCTGACGGCGCTGTGTAGAAGTGTTCGCATATTTATTCATCGCCAAGAATATATATGCTCAATCCCATATTGTCAAGTTTTTTTATAAAAATCTTTAAAAATTATATGATTAATTACGACCTCTTAAAATTCAAAAACTCAAATCGAAGCTGGGAATCCGGTACAACTTTAGAATTCTCCTAACTGAATCCAAGTTAAGGCCTGTCTTAAGGTGGAGGAACAATTTACGGGAATCTCATTAGAGAGGTACTCTCCAGAAATAGAATTTCTGAAGTTTTTCTGCAAGTCCTTGAAAATAAAGAGGGTCTCCAGCGTGATTTGATCCCTTGTTTCAGCGGAGCAGAACAAAAAAGAGAAAAAAGAAAAACAAGTAATAGCAATACCTTTTCATGAATTGAAAGATTATTTCACAAGAAAAGTGTGACCTCAAAAAGCGTATCCACATCATAATCTACCGAATGACAACAACTTACGGAGAGACTGGGATTCGAACCCAGGAGGGCTTTTAGACCCTACACGCTCTCCAGGCGTGCTCCTTCAGCCGCTCGGACATCTCTCCTTTTATTTTTATCCAGACAGCTACGGAGAGGGAGGGAGTCTAATATTATGACTTTTATAACTCCCTCAACCTCAACAAATTACGAGCTTACTATAGCTCCTTCAACAATTTCCATCTTTTACCAATTTTGTTCTATTTTTACGAATTTTTATCTATTTTTACCAAGAGTTGGCACAAATTTGGCACAAAAACTTTAAGATAAGTTAACCTTTAGATATAAAATCAGACATGTTTTGTCAATTAATATTTCAGAAATTCCCTGAAGTCTCGGGAAATATTTTTTTCTTTTAGTTAACCAGAGCTTGTAGAATATCACTTTTTATATACCATTTGGTAAGCTGGTGTGCAATTCTCTCCGCATTGGCAAGAATTGTCAGACTCGAATTAACAGCCAAAGACGATGGTATAGCAGCACCATCCGTAACATATAAACCTGGATAACTGAATACCTCACCGTAGGCATCGACTACTCCCTCCCTTTTGCTTTCTGCCATCCGACAGGATCCTACCATATGACTGGTACTGAAATGAATGTCTTCATACTCTTCCCCTTCCCGATTGATGGCCTGGGCATGGATAATCTTACAGCCATTTTTGACAAGAATTGCTTGGAGCAAGGCTTTGACCCGCTGATAATAACTGCTGAGCTTATTGTCAATCCCAAGGTAAGGTTTAAAATTGTTTTGGCTAACTTCTCTGATCTCTGCTGACGGTGGAGTTAAACCAAGGGCATAAAGTACAATCATCCGGCGTCGATATAATTTCATCAGCTCCACATTGGCTTCTCCCCAGTGAGTCGGATTGCGTTTCTCTTCTTCTAGAATGAGATGAGCTGCGCTGACGAGTTGAAGCGGTAACGGCTTGGCTGCTGAAATAGTAATCCCCATTGATTCCATAAATTGATAACTGATAACTCCGGGGTGAGACCTGCCGCTTAACATGTCCCCTTCGATAAACCCTTCCGGAAGCAATCCGGCAACCTTTACGCTGCCATTGATAGCGATATTTCTGCCAACTTGATAGCTGAGTGAGGGCAGGTGCACCCGGGAGTTTAGCAAGAGTTTGGCAGTCCCGATTGTGCCACAGCCAAGAATAACTATCTTGGCTTGAATTGCAAGATCTTCACCATTTTTCGAACTACAATGGACCTGGTATCTATAGGGGAGCGCAGATACAATTCGACATGCCTTTGTGGACTCAAGATTAGGCTCTAGAGGTTTAATATAGAGAGCTCCTAGATCCGTTAAAACTTGAGCACCGGCTTGTTTTGCTTGAGGTAGATAGTTATAGTGCAAGGATTGCTTAGCTCCAAAAATGCAACCTGAAACACAATAACCGCTCCCGATGCATCCTTTTACCGCATATCTGGCACGGACACAAGAATATCCAAGATTTTTCATTAACAAAGAAAAGACCACTCCACTCTTTGGAATCTCTTCTGCTGAGATCTGTTCTACCTGTAACATTCTCTCCGCTAAATCATAATAGGGGTCTAATGTTTTACGGTTAAGCTCACCTGGCCATAAGCGCCGTATTTTTTTATCTACCTGATCAAAAATCAAAGATGGAGCTCGCAGAGAAATCATTTCATAAAACCCTGAGCCTCCTCCTAATGCCTCTGCGTAAGTGAAACTCACTGTGTTACTGGACATACCTTTTAGATACTGAAGTAAATATTTAGGGTCCTGGGTTTGCTTGAAATCCTTTTCCGGAACAATATTTTTCCCTTTTTCAATAACCAAAACTTCGAGACCGGCCTGGCTTAACCTTAGTGCTGGAGCCGCTGCTCCAAAACCGCTTCCTATCACCAGAACTTCAGTTTGTATTTTTTGCATAACTATCCTCCTGTTTAATTTTAGAGATAGTTTCCATTTCTTGTAATCTCTTGAGCCAACCAGGCAGAGGAATTGGGATAGCACATCTCTTCTTTTTTAAAACCAGCATTAGCTCCCTGGAAGTCGATCAAGGGACAGCCTTTGGCGTCATCATAAATACCACCATAAAAAGATATTTGAGCCATCAAAATAGCTCCCCTGTAAAGCCTGGCTGTGGTTCCGTCAGCCGCAAGCCCGTTTTTTATTACAACGGTTCGTTTATCAAGTGAAAGCTGGTCGAATCTATCATTAGCAAAAATTTTTGTGCTTCTCTCCGAAAGATCCGAGACAAAAAAACCACAGAACTTATAAAATGGATAAAAGGCATCGGTATAAATTCTAGTTAAGTTTTCGTATTCCCCGGAAGCTCCCGGAATGACGGTTACTACAAAGGCATGGAGTATTATATCAACAAGTTGTTTTTCTTTATCAAATTTTTTGGGATAAGATTTTAACAGGATACGGACTGGAGTACAAC